>NZ_JACKSY010000015.1:0-53161 GCF_025821985.1 Mycobacterium timonense
GTCTGGCCGGTGAGCAGGAACCAGATCTCCGAGAGCGGATCGGTGCTGGTGGTCGAGGCCGCCGTGGTGGCCGCCTTGGTCGCCGTGGTCGAACTCGACGCCGGCTGGGCCAGCGACTGCAACGCCTTGGTGGTGTTGGTCGAGGTGGAATTGGCCGTCGCAGTGCTGACCGCCGCACTCTGGGCAGCCTGCCCCGACGGATTGGTCACCTGCGGCGCCTTCTGAAACGGCGTCACCTTACTCGCCGACGCCGACTGCCCCGCATAGCTATACATCGCCGCCGCATCCTGGGCCCAATACTCCCCATACTGCGCCTCCAACTGCGCAATCAACGGCGTGTTCTGCCCCAACACATTCGTCGCCTGCAACTGCGAGACCTGCATCCGATTCGCCGCAATCAACGGCGGCGGCACCGACGCCGCCAACGCCGCCTCATACGCCGCCGCCGCCGCCCGCGCCTGGCTGGCCGCCTCCTCAGCCTGCGCCGCCGTCGTACTCATCCACCCCACATACGGCGCCACCGCCGACGCCATCGACGCCGACGCCGACCCCAACCACTCCTCACTGGCCAGCGCCGTGACCACCTTGTCATAACTCAACGCCGCCGCATTCAACTCCGCCGCCAACGAACTCCACGCCGACGCCGCAGCCACCAACGAACCCGACCCCGGACCCGAATAAATCCGCGCCGAATTGAACTCCGGCGGAAACGNTCATAACTCAACGCCGCCGCATTCAACTCCGCCGCCAACGAACTCCACGCCGACGCCGCAGCCACCAACGAACCCGACCCCGGACCCGAATAAATCCGCGCCGAATTGAACTCCGGCGGAAACGCCCCATAATCCACCACGAATGGCCCCTTAATCTGTGACGTGCGAATCGATGCGTCGAGTTGCTGAAGACGGTAATGCGCTGGTGGCGGCCCCTTCGCCGGCCGGCGCGACGCTGGAGTGCTGCCGCGGTGCCGGGCCGGCCGTGGGGGCCGGCGGTTGCACCCCGCCCGTTGGCCCCGCCGCCTCCGCCAACACCGGGATTGAGCTGCGTAAACGAGCCCGGGCAGCAACCGGGTCGCGGCGCGCACCGGAACGCGGCGTCGGCGCCGGGCGGCCCGGGTGCGGGCGCGCCGGGAATAAAATCCGCCCGCGGGTAAAGGTGATGGCGTTCATGTGCGGTGGCGTCCTCATCCGGCCGAGGGTGGGCGGGTCAGGACGCTGTAGCGGAAGCCGTATTTGTTGACATAGCCCGCGGCCGCGCCGCGCCGGCCCAGCGCCCCCACCGGCATGCCGCGCAACAACCCGTTGGCCGCACCCCCCGGGGCCCCACCGGCCGCCGCCTGCACCGCGCTGCCCTCCTCGGAGACCGCCGGGCTGACCGCCGAGGTCAACGTCGCCCACTGCTGAGGCACCGACAACGCCCCCACCCGNCCCGCGCCGGCCGAGATCGCGCTGACATGGCTCGCCCCGCCCACACTGCCCAGNTTGCCCAACCCCAAGCTGGCGAACTGCGGCGTCGGATACCACGCACCCCCGGCACCCGCCGTGCTACCACCGGGACCCGACACCAGCTGCTGGGCGATCGATGACCAGAAGCTGGTGATGCCGTNTTGCCCAACCCCAAGCTGGCGAACTGCGGCGTCGGATACCACGCACCCCCGGCACCCGCCGTGCTACCACCGGGACCCGACACCAGCTGCTGGGCGATCGATGACCAGAAGCTGGTGATGCCGTTGGAGAAATAGGCAAGACCGGTGTTCTGNTTGAGCATCACCGTGTAGAAGCTGGGATTGAGGCCCAGCCAGTTGTTGGTCGGAGTCGGCAGGCCGGACTGCTGCAGGTTCTGCAACGCGCTCGTGAGCCAGGTGAACGGCCCNGGCTGCGANGCGGTCGTCGTCGACGCCTGCGCCACCGCCTGGGAACCGGTGGTCACCGCCTGTGAGGTCGCCAGCTGCGAGCTCGCCTGCGCCGCGGTCTGTGCGCTGTTGCCGGCCGGTTCGGCCGCCGCCTGAGCCACCGCGGCGGCCTGGTCGGATTCGCCCTCGGGTGCGGTCGTATTCGGCGGTGCCGCAAAGGGACTCAACGTCGACGCAGNCTGCGACGCCGCCGCATACCCATACATCGCCGCAGCATCTTGAGCCCACATCTCCATGTACTGCGCCTCAGTGGCCGCGATCGCCGGCGTGTTCTGCCCAAAGAAATTCGTCGCCACCAACGTCGCCAACAACACCCGATTCGCCGCAATCACCGGCGGCGGCACCGTCATCGCAAACGCCGCCTCAAACGCCGCCGCCGCCGCCCGACCCTGACTAGCCGTCTCCTCAGCCTGGGCCGCCACCGCACTCAACCACCCCACATACGGAGTAATCGCCGACACCATCGACAACGACGCCGGACCCACCCACGGCCCACTGGTCAACTCCGCAATCACCGAGTGATAACCACTGGCCGCAATCCCCAACTCCGCGGCAACCTCATCCCACGCCGCCGCCGCAGCCATCAACGGCCCCGACCCCGGACCCGCATACATACGACCAGAATTGATTTCGGGCGGTAACGCTCCGAAGTCNTGGCCGCAATCCCCAACTCCGCGGCAACCTCATCCCACGCCGCCGCCGCAGCCATCAACGGCCCCGACCCCGGACCCGCATACATACGACCAGAATTGATTTCGGGCGGTAACGCTCCGAAGTCAAACACCGTGTCGTCCTCCTCAGTCGGCCGTGATCGCAGGCGATCTCGGCTGGCGCATGGGAATCAGTGGTGGCCGTGGTCACGGCTCTGTAAGCGACGCCACCGGTCGGTCGCTGCCCCCGGAACCAGCCCGCGGCAGGAGCGGTCCGCCCCCCATCGGTCTAGCCGGCCGGCGCATGCTGACCAAGTGGCTGCGTCCGCAAAGGTGGTGGGCCACCACGCTTCTGCGACGTCTGGTCAGGAACGACATGCACCTTCTGCCTCGGCCAATCCCGTCATCAGCAACCGAGCGACAGCCCGTTTGTGTGCCCGAACTGCCGCTCGGCACTGAGATTAGTTCGTTATGCGGCGAACTCCGACACGCAAAGGCATCTGTTCATCAATGGCCAGCCACTGTTCATTCCCGGTCGGCAGGAGTTCATACGGGGCAACGGATTGTTCATTTTCCGTTTGCCTTCGACGGGCCTCGCGACCGGCGTTGTGGTCAGTCTTCTTCGAGAATCAGCGCCATTTCCGGGCAGGAGGCGACGCCGTCCCGGGTCGCTTGCTCGTCTTCGGGTTTGACCTCGTGCTCGGCCAGAATCGAGTAGCCGGACTCGTCGATGGGAAAAAGGTCCGGGTCGACGGCGTAACACTGCGCGTGGCCCACACATTTGGACTGCTCCAGACGAACCCTCACGGGCCTTCCTCCTTTGGCGAGCTTCGGCGAGCTTTGGCGAGCCGATCGGGACTTTGCGAACGACTGACAATGCGCTTGGCGCTCCGATATCGGCGCCCGATATCGATGTCCGATATCAAGGTTAGTCGGCCGGTAAAGTGGCGAAGGTGTTTGGCCGACCCGGACCGGGTGCGCGAATGCCTCGAATTGGTTCGGGCAGGCGAATTCGTGTTGGGTTGCCGCGCAGGCAATATGGACATGCACCCCGACAGATGACCGGAGATCCGAGCGCATGAGCGAAGGCCAATACGGCACCTTCCACCTACCCCGGCTGGATTTTGCCACGTTGCCGATGAGCGTCGATCGCGGTCTGGGGTGGAAGACGTTGCGCGACGCCGGACCGGTGGTGTTCATGAACGGCCACTACTACCTCACCCGCCGGGAGGATGTGCTGGCGGCGCTGCGCAACCCGAAGGTGTTCTCGTCGACGGTGCTGCAGCCTCCCGGGCATCCGCTGCCGGTGCTGCCGTTGGCATTTGACCCGCCGCAGCACACCCGCTATCGCAAAATCCTGCAGCCGTATTTCAGCCCGCACGCGCTGAGCAAGTCCCGGCCGGTGCTGGAGCGCCATGCCGCAGAGATGATCGCCGCGCTGGCCGACCGTGGCGAGTGCGAAGTGATGGCGGATTTCGCGCACCTGTATCCGTTCCAGGTGTTCATGGACCTCTACGGCCTGCCGCTGCAGGATCGCGACCGCCTGCTCGACTGGAAAAACGCCGTCGTCGGCGAGAAGCCGTTCGTCACCCAGTCCGACGTCGAGAAGTCCGAGCAACTGCTGGCCTATCTCGCGGACGCGATCGCCCAGCGCCGGCAGCACCCCGGCACCGACATGCTGTCGCAGGTGATGAGCGGCGAGGGCAACTTCACCGACATCGAATTGCTGGGAATGAGCCACCTGCTGATCCTGGCCGGGCTGGACACCGTAACCGCGGCGATCGGTTTTTCGCTGTTCGAGCTGGCGCGCCGGCCGCAGCTGCGCAAGGAACTTCGCGACAACCCAAAGCAGACAAGGGTTTTCATCGAAGAGATCGTCCGCTTGGAGCCGTCGGCGCCGGTGGCCCCGCGGATCACCACCGAATACGTCGAAGTGGGCGGCATGACGTTGCCACCGGGCACCTCGGTGCGGTTGTGCATGGCCGCGGTCAACCGCGACGACAGCGACTCGATGTCCACCAATGAACTGAACATGGACGGAAAAGTGCACCGGCACTGGGGTTTCGGTGGCGGCCCGCATCGCTGCCTGGGATCGCACCTGGCCCGCATCGAGCTGACCGTGGTGGTCGCCGAGTGGCTCACCCAGATCCCGGATTTCGAGCTGCCCGACGGCTACGAGCCGGTGATCAATTACCCCTCAAAGAGTTTCGCGCTCAAGGAGTTGCCGCTGCACTGGGGCTGAAAAGACCCGCCCCGGTGCAGCGGCACCGTCCCTGCTTGCCGAACTACTTGCGGAATTCGGTCGCGGCGACCTGAACGAACACGCCGGTGTCCTCGGCCATCAGCAGGCCACGGCCGCGGGGCAGCGGACCGCCCTTCATCTTGCCGCGGATGAATCCCTCGTCGGGGTCGGCGTCCATCACCAGCAGCGGCGCGTTGGCCTGGGCCAGCGCCCGCAGCATCGGGTCGCTGCCGGCCGAAGACCACCCACCGAAGGTGCGGGTGACGATGACGTGCAGGCCGACGTCGGCGGCCCGGGTCACCCAGGGCGCGGCCTTGTGCAGCGGCGAGTCGAATCCCGCCGGCAGCTGCTGGATGTCGTCGACGATCAGGAAGATCTCCGGCCCGCTCCACCAGTTGCGCGACAGCAGCTCCTCGGCGGACAACCCCGGCGGCGGCTCGCGGCCGGCCAGCGCCGCGGCGAGTTCGCCCATCATGGCCTGCACACCGTCCAGGTTGTAGGCGAACTTCTCGACGTAGTCCGAGCCGAGCGTGGTCAGCAGCTGGCGGCGCGGGTCCACCAGCCACACCTGCGCCGACGGCTGGCCCGCGGGCGGCGTGGGCGCGCTGCTCGCTCCGGGCGCGTACAGCCGGCCGATTTCCTTCATGATGGTGGCCAGCGTCGTGGTGCGCCCACATTCGCGGCGGCCGGTCACCATCAGGTGTGCGTTCTCGTCGAAGTTGAGGTACACCGGCGACAGGTCCAATTCCGAGATGGCCCAAGCGATTCCGCCCGCACCGACGCCCTGGCGGGTGTCCTGGGCGGCCAGCTCGCGCAGCTGGTCCAGGCCGAACGTGGCCGGCAACCGGCGCACCGGCGGCGCCTGGCCGGTGGCGAGCCGGCTCACGGCTTCCACCACGCTGTCGGACTCGAACCGGTTGTCCGGCGTGCTGGCCAGCGCGGGCCGGGCCACCAGGGTGTGCAGACCCGACTGCGGGTCGGCGTCCAGGCGGACGTAGTTGACCGCCACCATGCCGCGACCCGGCTTGACCGGAACGTCCTTGGCGAACCGGGACCGCACCAGCTTTGCGTCCTCCACGGCGGCCAGCCGCAGCTCGACCCGGGAGCCGAAGCCGCTGCGCACCGGCGGCCGCAGCTCGGATTCGCGATCGGCGGTGACCACCACGTGCACCCCGAACGAGGGGCCCTGGTTGATGATCACGTTGACCTGCTCGATCAACACCTCGTTCTCTTCGGCCAGCGCCCGGTAGTTGTCGACCACCAGGTAGACGTCGCCGAACCCGTCGTTGGGGACCGGGCCGGGTTCGCCGCCGAACTTGCGCCGCCGGAACACCTCCATCGAGGGGATCCCGTACTCGAGGAAGCTGCGTTTGCGCTCCCGCACCAACGCGAGCAGTTCGGCCACCGTGCGGCGGACGCCGTACGGGTCGGTCGGACCGACCACCTCGCCGACATGGGGCAGCCGGGCCACCGTGGTCAGCGCGGTGCTGCTGTAGGCCAGGCAGTAGAACTGGACCTGCTCGGGGGTGTGGGTCAGCGCCGCCGAACAGATCAGCGTCTGCAGCGCGGTCGTCTTCCCCGAGCCGCCGGCGCCCAGGATCAGCACGTTGGCGCCGGGCCCCGACGTGTCGACCGTCCACGGCGGCTGGTCGTGCTTGAACGGGCGGTCGATGATGCCGATCGGGAACACCAGGTCCCGCGCGGTGCCGTAGTCCTGCTGCCAGGGGTGGCCGAGGAACCGGTTCACCAGCTCGTCGATGGCGATCGGCTGGTCCAGCGGCGGCTGCCAGAGCCGGTACGGCTGGAAGTCGATCTTGCGCAGCTGGTCGATGATCACCGTGCCGACCTTGGGCGTGCGGATGCCTTCCACGTCGTCGTCGTCCGGCCCCTCGATCTCGGGCATGTCGGCGCCGGCGGCCGGGATGGCCGGGACGGTGACGTCGGGTCCCCCGACGCTGACTTCCAGAGGGGTGAACGAGTTGGTGAACAGCTGCGGGCGGACGTAGTCGATGCTGTGCACCAGCGCCGGAGCCTCTTCCCCGTCGTCGCTGATGCCGCGGGGGAAGTAGTCGCGCCACAGGAATTCGGCCTGGAACCGGACGATGTCCTCCAGGCTGCGGCGGAAGTATCCCAGGCCGGCCTGGGCGGGCAGGTTGACCGCGTTCGGCACCCCGGCCGCCTGGGCGGCACCGGCGGTGCGCGCCTTGAGCACCAACCGGTAACCCATGTTCTCCATGAGCTTTTCGGCGCGGCTTTCGATGGTCTGCGAGGCCATCATCAGATGGATCCAGTAGGCGCGGCCCTGCCGGCCGATCGAGTCGAGCACGTCCACGGCGGTCGGCATGATGCGGAACCACTCGTAGAACTCGTCGATGACCACCACCAGCATCGGCAGCGGCGGCATGTCCTGGCCGCGGGCCCGCATCCGGGCCCGGACCGCGTTGTACTCCTTGGCGTCGTCGACGCCGGCGCTGTCGCAGATGGCCTTGCGCCGGGCGATCTCGCCCCACAGCGCGTCCAGGAAGCGTTCCATCAGCGCCTGGTCCTCTTCCAGGTCGGTGATGATCCGCGAGACGTGCGGCACCCCGGCGAACGGCTTGACCGCCGACCCACCCTTGAGGTCGGCCAGCACGAACTGCAGCTCCTCGGGCGGGTGGCTGAGCATCAGCGATTCGATCACCGTGCGCACCAGGGTCGACTTACCCGAACCGGTGGTTCCGGACATGACGCCGTGCGGGCCGTCGCCGCCCTCGTCCAGTGACTTCATGTCCAAGAACAGCAGCTCGCCGTTGTCGGAGCGCACCCCGAACGGGGCGCGCAGCCGCGACCGGCCCATGGTGTCGGTGCGGCCGCCCCACAGCGCATCGAAGTCGATGTTGCCGGGGTCTTCAATCCCGTAGTAGGACAAGATGTCTCGGGCGCCGATGTGCGCCACCCGCTGGCCGATCTCCTCGTAGGCCTCGGCGAGCCGCCAGCGGGCCAGCTTCTGCGCGAACTCCTCCGCCTCGGCGACGCTGAGGTGGTCGGTCAGGGCGAAGAACCACGGCTTCTCGTCGATCACCATCCAGGTGTCGCGGTCGCGGGGCAGCGCCTCGATGACGCCCTTGTCGTCGAACCGCAGGGTGCGCTCCGGGACGCTGCTCCACATGGACGAACCGGTCAGGTCGAAGAATGTCACCCCGTCGACACCTTCGGCGCTGATCACGTATTCCCATTGCGGGTCAACGGCGTCGGCGATGATCACGGTGTGCGGTGTCGGGGTCTGGGCCGACGAGCTGGCGTGCCGGGGCGTGAATGATCCACGGCCGGCGAACAATTCGGCCTGTTCGGCGGCGAACTCGCGCACCGAGCTGTACACCATGCGGGCGTTGCCCGCGGCGTCCTGGCGGCGCGGATCACCGAAGTGGGGCAGCCATTTCACCCAGTCCCACTCGTCGAGGTCGGAGCTGACCACGATCATCCGCACATGGTCGGGCCCGTGCGAGAAGGTCAGCTGGCAGATGATGGCCCGCATCAATCCCAGCACCTGCTCGCGGTCTCCGGCCAGCGAGTACCAGGGCTCGACCAGCAGCGAGATCATCTTGGGCAGGTTGTAGACGACGCTCTGGTAGCGGCCGAACTCCTGCAGCGCCTTGCCGGTCACCGGCTCCAGCTCGATGTCGGTGGGCATGTTCTGCGGCTCACCCCAGGTCACCTCGGGGCGGGTCATGCCGACGCCCACCCGGACCACGCCGAAGTTGAGGTCCTTGCCGTCGGGCTTGCGTTCCCACATCCGCGGCGACCCGACCGCGGCGGCCAGCGTGGTGGGCGCGGGGTGGAACCAGCGGTAGTTGGCGTCCATGCTGTCGGCCGACTCGTGCGCGGTCTCGCGCAGCATGTCCAGCATCAGCATGAACTGGGCGCGCATCGAGTCCAGCTTGGGCCGGCTCATCTGCTGCTGGCCGCCGAACCGGCCGCCGAACATCATCATCGCGACGCCGCCGATCATGAAGATCGGGAAGATGGCGCCGGCGCCGCCGAACACGTGCGAGCCGCTGGCGAAGGTCATGCCGACCATGCCGATCAGCAGGCCGACCACCAGGACGCCGACCACCACGAGCCACCACGGCTTGCCCTCCGGCGGCGGGATGCTCAGCGGGGTGGGTAGGACGATGTTCTCCGGCTTGATCACCGGGGGCTTTTCCGGTGTGGGCCGGGCAAATCCACGTTTCACTTGGGTACCGCCAACTCTGCAGGGGACATGTCCATCGGTAGCGTGTCGTGCTGCACCAGCGCATCAGCGCGCGACAGGGTCGGACCCTGCGGCAGCAGCCGCAGCGCCACCCACGGCGCCACGCTGGGTTTGGTCTTCAAGCCCAGCGCCTCTCGCACGTCGCGGGTGTCGTCGACCCCGAACCGGGCGCCGGCATCGGTGAGCCACCACAGCGATTCGGTCGTCTTGGCGCCGGGATCGTTCCCGGTGACCGCCACGAAGTTCGCATAGTCGGGCCCGAAGAAGACCTGATCGGCCTCGCGGCCCGTGGTGTCGGCCTTGACCAGCGACACCACCTTATTGACGTCCTTCTGCGCGACCGGGATGGTCGCGCCGGACACCACCTGGACCCGGGCCCGGTTCTCACCGGAGGTCTTCTGCCACCACCAGCACGTCGCCGGGTTCTCCCGGATGTCCATCACGTTCAGCGGCGCGTCCGGGTAGGAGGACAGGTCCAGCTTGTTGACCACCGGCATCTTCGCCAGGGCCGACGGTTCCACGGTCACCGGTTTGGTGTTGCCCGGCCCGGCGTTCTGCAGGATCTGGGCCACCAGCGGCGGCAGCGTCTGCACACCGTCGGCCAGCACCAGCGAATACTGTTGCGGCCCACTGATTTGCGGGGTGACCAGCACGGTGCCGATGGGTCCGGGCGCACCGGGGAAGGAGGCCGCACCACCGGCGTTCTGGATTTGCGGCACCGTCAGTTCGGGGCCCACCGGCAGCGCGTCGTACAGCGCGCGGCTCATCGGCTTGGCCATGCTGACCTGTTCGGGCGTCAGCCCCAGCGGCAGCAGCACCGAACGGTTGGTGGCATCGATCCGGGACCGGCGGCCGTCGCGGATCACCCAGGCGTCCCCGCCGTAGTTCAGCACCACCGCGTCGGACCCGGTCAGCACCTTGCGGTGGTTGCTCAGGTCCGGGGCGCCGTCGATCACCGTCACCGTCACCCCGGACGGCGCGCCGGCGCCGGTCGAGTTGGACACGGTGTCGCAGACCAGCCACGACGAGGTGGACGGGCCGGTGGGATGGAAGTTGGACGGTGCGCCCGGGATACCCACCATCGGGCCGCGCGGCAGGCTGGCGATCTGGTTCGACTTGACCAGGTGCGGGTTGTCGGGACGGCCGGTGATCAGGCGCGCCGACGCCAGGTTCAGCGCCGGATACAGCCGGTCCCCGACCCGCACATACAGGGCGCCCGAGTCGCGGTCGGCGATGATCGGCGAGTCCCCGACCTGACCGGCCGGGCTGATGAACGACCACAGCAGCGCGCCCAGGCAGATCACGAGCGCCGCCGACACCGAGGCCACCACGGCGAGGTTCTGCCGCCGCCCCGGCTCGACCTCCATCCGCACCCGCCAGCGAGTCAGCGCCATCGCGGTCCGGCGGGCAAGGAACTGATAGCCGGTCACCTGCGTCCGCGTCGACAGCCCGAGGCCGTAACCCGACCCGCGCTGCCCGCGACTCTCTTCCGCCACTAATTCACCATCCGGTTTGCTAACACGCCTGGATATTGTCCATCTCGCGAATTACTTCCGACCACCCGTGACAACGGTAAGGCACCTGCACGGACCTCGCCACGCGGCGCCGAAGCGCACTCAGTTCCACATCTGTTCATGCACCCGAATCCGGTGCCGGTCACCGTGCCCGATCCACCGCCGCACCACCGGCCGACGGTGCGGTTGCGCTGGCGGTATTCCCTCCCCCACGGATCGGCCGACCGGATTCTCGTCAGTCTCCTCCACCGCATCGTAATGGGCCGCGGGCGTCTCGTCCTGTCGAACGACGACGGGCCCGCCCCCGGCCCGGCCGGGTGAACGGTCGGCGGCCGTTCAGCAAACACGACGCGAACGGGTGCCGCAGCCAGGTCGCCGGTGGACGAATCCGGGCAGCAAGATGGCGGTATGACAGAACTCGCGCCGTCGCTGATCGAACTCGCCCGCAGATACGGCATCGCGACGGATTACGAGGACTGGACCGGCCGCCAGGTGCGGGTGCCCGAGACCACCCTCACGGCGGTGCTGGCCGCGCTCGGCGTGGCCGCCGGCACCGAGCAGGAACGCAACGACGCGCTGACCGCCAAGCTGCGCGCGTACTGGGCGCGCCGGTTGCCCGCGACCATCGTCGGGCGGACCGGTGAGCAGATCCGGTTCTGGGCGCACGTCACCCACGGCGACCCCGCCGAGGTGTGGGTGCGGCTGGAGGACGACACCGTGCGCGACGGCGTCGAACAGGTCGACAACTTCACCCCGCCGTTCGACCTGGACGGCCGCTGGGTCGGCGAGGCGAGCTTCGTGCTGCCCACCGACCTGCCGCTCGGCTATCACCGGGTGTGGCTGCGCTCGGGCGGATCGGAGGCCAGCGCCGCGCTGATCGTCACGCCGGATTGGCTCGGCCTGCCGGAACGCCTGGGCGCCCGGCGCGCCTGGGGCCTGGCCGTTCAGCTCTACAGCGTGCGGTCCCGGCAGTCCTGGGGCGTCGGCGATCTCACCGATCTCACCGACCTCGCGGTGTGGTCGGCCTTCCGTCACGGCGCCGACTATCTGTTGGTCAATCCCCTGCACGCGGCCGGGTTCTCCGGCCCCGCCAACCGGATGGAACCCTCGCCCTACCTGCCGACCTCGCGGCGCTTCGTCAATCCGATTTATCTTCACGTCGAGGCGATCCCGGAGTTCGCCGAACTGACCAAGCGCAGCCGGGTCCGGCGGCTGCGCGCGGACGTGCAAACCCACGCCGCCGGCCTGGACGCCGTCGACCGCGACAGCTCCTGGGCGGCCAAGCGCACGGCGCTGCAGTGGCTGCACCAACAGCCCCGCTCGGCGGGCCGGCAACTGTGTTACGCCGCCTTCCGCGACCGCGAGGGCCGGGCGCTCGATGACTTCGCCACCTGGTGCGCGCTGGCCGAGGAATACGGCCCGGACTGGCATTCCTGGCCCGAGACGCTCCAGCACCCGGACGCCCCCGGGGTCGCCGATTTCGTCGAAAAGCATTCGGAGGCAGTCGATTTCCATCGCTGGCTGCAGTGGCAGCTGGACGAGCAGCTGGCCGCCGCGCAGTCCCAGGCGATCCGGGCCGGGATGTCGCTGGGCATCATGCACGACCTGGCCGTCGGTGTGCATCCCAACGGCGCCGACGCCTGGGCGCTGCAGGATGTGATGGCGCTGGGGGTGACCGCCGGCGCGCCGCCGGACGAGTTCAACCAGCTCGGCCAGGACTGGTCGCAGCCGCCGTGGCGACCGGACCGGCTCGACGAGCACGAGTACCGACCCTTCCGCTCCCTGATCCGCGCGGTGCTGCGACATGCCGGCGGGGTGCGCATCGACCACATCATCGGGCTGTTCCGGCTGTGGTGGATCCCGCGCGGCAGCGCCCCGACCGAGGGCACCTACGTGCGCTACGACCACGAGGCCATGATCGGCATCGTCGCGCTGGAGGCGCATCGGGCCGGGGCGGTGGTGGTCGGCGAGGACCTGGGCACGGTCGAGCCGTGGGTGCGCGACTACCTGTTGTTGCGCGGCCTGCTGGGGACCTCGATCCTGTGGTTCGAGTTGGACCGCGACGGTAACGGCGGCCCGCTGCCGGCCGAGCGGTGGCGGGAGTACTGCCTGTCCTCGGTCACCACCCATGACCTGCCGCCGACCGCCGGCTATCTGGCCGCCGACCATGTCCGGCTGCGCGATTCGCTGGGCCTGCTGACCCGGCCGGTGGCCGACGAGCTGGAGTCCGACCGAGCCGACCTGGCGGCGTGGATGGCCGAGCTGCGCCGGGTGGGGCTGCTCGCGGACGGCGAAACCGACTCGGAGCAAGTCATTTTGGCGCTCTACCGCTACCTGGGCCGGACGCCGTCGCGGCTGCTGGGTGTGGCGCTGACCGATGCCGTGGGCGACCGCCGCACCCAGAACCAGCCCGGCACCACCGACGAGTACCCCAACTGGCGCGTTCCGCTGACCGGTCCGGACGGGCGGCCGGTGCTGCTGGAAGACGTGTTCACCGATCGCCGGGCCGCCGCCCTGGCCGAGGCGGTGCGCGCCGCCATCGCGCCGTGACCGCCACCTGTTAGCTTCGGGTGCCATGAAGGTCTCAGTCGTGGCCCCGGTTGCCGACGGCGTCACCGCGGACCCGGACTGGATGGTGGCCTTCGCCCGTCACCTCGAGGCGTGCGGGTTCGAATCGATCGTGGCCGTCGAGCACACCGTCCTGCTCACCCGGTACGACAGCGTCTACCCCTACGACAACTCCGGGCGCGTCGGGCTAGCACCGGACTGCCCGATCCCCGACCCGCTGGACCTGCTGGCGTTCCTGGCCGGGCACACCACCCGCCTCGGCTTGGCCACGGGGGTGCTGGTGCTGCCCAACCACCATCCGGTGGTGCTGGCCAAGCGGGTCGGCACGCTCGACGCGCTGTCGGGCGGCAGGCTGCGGCTGTGCGTGGGGGTGGGCTGGCTGCAGGAAGAGCTGCGGGCCTGCGGCGCCGATTTCGACAACCGCGGCCGGCGGGCCGACGAGCAGCTGGCCGTGCTGCGGGCGTTGTGGGCGCACCGGCCCGACGGGGCGTCGTTCCACGGCGAATTCTTCACCTTCGACAACGTCATGTGTTATCCGAAACCCGTTGCCGCCGAGCGTTTTCCGGTGCATATCGGCGGCCACAGCCGGGCGGCCGCGCGCCGGGCGGGCCGGTTCGGGGACGGCTTCCAGCCGCTCGGCGTCACCGGCGCACGGCTGGCGTCGCTGATCGGGTTGATGCGTGACGAGGCGGTCGCGGCGGGCCGCGATCCCGCCGCCCTGGAAGTGTCTCTGGGCCATAGTGTTTCGAAGATCGACGCCGAGCGCGCGGCCCGCTTGGCCGATCAGGGCGCCGACCGGCTGGTGTTGGCCATGCCGCCGACCTCCGATATCGAGCAGGCCAAGGACATGTTGTCGGCGTGCGCGCAGCGGCTGTCGCTGCGCCCGGTGAGCGGGCCGTGACGCTTTCGGCCGACGACCGCGGCGCGCTCAGCGATCTGGTGCACCGCTACGCGGCAGGCGTCGACGATCGCCGATTCGATGCTGTCGCAGAGCTTTTCACCGCCGACGCCGAGCTGGTGGTGCCCGCGCCGCCGGCCGAGCTGCGGCCCGTGCACACCCATCGCGGCCGGGCGGCCATCGCCGCCGCCGTCGCGGCCGTCGCCGCGGTGGCGCGCACCGAGCACGCCATCGTCGGCGAGGTATACGACGCGACGGCGCCCCCCGGCGCCGCGCGGGGCCGCATCGCGTGCGTCGCGCACCACTGGAGCGAGCGCGGTGACGAGCTGGTCGACGTGGTGTGGCACCTGCGCTACGACGATAGCTACCAGCCGACCGGTGACGGCTGGCGGATCAGCCGCCGGGCGCTGACGGTCACCGCGATCGAGACGCACCCGGCGCGCCGGCTGCTGCCGCACGACCCCGCCTAGCGCCGCCCGGCCGCGCGCGACCCTCCGAACCCCGCCGGAAGCACGCTGGCAGCAGATTATGCGCTGACTCACAGCTAGCACCGGGGTGACGCAGTTGCGGCGGCATGACCGGCTTTCGTCTGGCAGGTGCGGCTAACCTCGCCGACGCCGGCGCGAATTTTGCGCGCCCCGCGCCGCCCGCCGAACGCCGCGCCCGGCCGCCCCGCGAGCCGCCCGGTCCTTTCCCGATCCGATCCAATTTATCCAAGTGCGTTCGTGTATTTTCGGGCGCGTGACGAACACCGTTGATTCCGCGGGCACCGGCGGAGGGCGGGCGGCACCGGGCGGCTCCGCATCGGCACTGGCAGTGGGCACGCCGCTGACCTCCATTCCGGACTACCGCAACGAAATACACACCGCCGAAGACGTCATCGACGTGGAGGCATACGGCGGCGGCTTCGATCTCACCCGGCGGGCGACCGCCCCCAAGCTGCGGGTCGGCCGCGACCGGTGGTTCAACCTGTTGTGGTTGATCCCCATCGGCTTTGCCCTGCTGATCGCGGGGGTGGCGGTGGGCAAAGGCCTGCACAACATGCCGGCGGTGCAGTCGTTCATCCAGCGCTACCCGGGCACCGACAGCGCCGGTGTCCCGCCCGGCCTGCCGGCGTGGATCGGCTGGACGCATTTCTTCAACCTGTTCATGATGATGTTCATCATCAGGACCGGCATCCAGATCCTGTGCGACCATCCCCGGCTCTACTTCAGCCGCAACGCCACCCCCGGTAAGGACGAGTGGC
This sequence comes from Mycobacterium timonense, assembly GCF_025821985.1. Lineage (NCBI taxonomy): Bacteria > Bacillati > Actinomycetota > Actinomycetes > Mycobacteriales > Mycobacteriaceae > Mycobacterium > Mycobacterium timonense. Next base: position 15,262 of record NZ_JACKSY010000015.1, read on the forward strand.
TGCGGGTCGGGCCGCCGGTTCCCGACGACGAGCTGTGGACCGCCAACGCCGACACCGTCGCCCTGCCACCGCAATTCGGGCTTCCCGGGTTCCGCCACTCGATCGGGTTGGCCCGCTGGTGGCACCTCGGCGTCGACGTGTTGTGGTTGTTCAACGGGGCCGTCTTCTACGTGCTGTTGTTCGCCACCGGGCAGTGGCGCCACATCGTGCCGACCAGCTGGGACGTCTTCCCCAACGCCGCGTCGGTGGCCGTGCAGTACCTGTCGCTGGACTGGCCCACCGACAACGGCTGGGTGGCCTACAACGGCTTGCAGCTGCTGTCGTATTTCACGACGGTGTTCATCGCCGCCCCGGCCGCGTTGATCACCGGGCTGGGCATGTCACCGGCGCTGTCGCAGCGGGTGCACTGGCTGAGCAAGCGGCTGAGCATCCAGCACGCGCGGTCGCTGCATTTCCTGGTGCTGGTCTACTTCCTGTTCTTCATCCTGGTGCACGTCACCATGGTGCTGACCACCAGTGCGCTGCGGAACCTCAACCACATGTTCGCCGCCCGCGACGACAACAGCTGGATAGGTTTCGGCATCTTCTCCGCGGCCATGGTGCTGACCGCGATCGCGTGGGTTTGGGCCACTCCCTTCACCATTCGCCATCCGCGGGTGGTGCAGCGGGTCGGCTACGCGCTGGTCGGCCCGTTCCAGCGGATGCTCGAGCAGCTGGATCCCAAGCCGGGCGCCTTCACCGAGAAGGACATCTCGCCGCACCACTGGCGCAACGGCCGGCTGCCCGAGACGGTCGAGTACAAGGAGCTGGAGGCCAACGACTTCAAGGACTGGCGGCTCAAGGTCTACGGGCTGGTCGAGCACCCGATGGAGTTCTCGCTCGAGGACCTGATGGCGCTGCCCTACCACGAGCAGATCAGCCAGCACTTCTGCATTCAGGCCTGGTCGGGTGTCGCCAAATGGGGTGGCGTGCAGATGAAAACGATCATGGACATCGTCAAGCCGCTGCCCGAGGCCAAATGGGCGGTGTTCTACTCGATGGGTCTCGGCGCCACGGGCGGCATCTACTACAACGCCCACCACATCGGCCAGATGGACCATCACATGACGATGCTGGCCTACAAGATGAACGACCAGCAGCTGCCCTACATGCACGGCCGGCCGCTGCGGCTGCGCAACGAGCTGCAGCACGGCTTCAAATTGGTGAAGTGGATCAAGGGCATCGAGTTCGTCGCCGACTACCGCGACATCGGAAGCGGTTACGGCGGCTACAGCGAAGACCACAAGTATTTCGGGCGCCACCAAACGCTCTGAGGCGCTCCCGGCCGCACACGCGGGCCGCGCCGCCCGAAGTCGTTTGTCCGACCGGCTTTTTGGGTAGCACCCAAGAATCGGCGCGAGCCAAGCGACAGCAGAGGAGACGCCCATGAGGCACAGCCCTGTGCAGCATGACCGGACCGTCGGGCGAGGCCAACCGGTCCGGTACCCGTCGGCGCGGGATGCGGCGCCCACGTCGGGCCTCGCCGCGGTCGGGATCGCGGCGGTGGCGTTCGTGGTGTGCGTGGCCAACTTCGCGTTGGGGCATGCCGGGGCCGGGGTGACGGCGGCGATCGTGGCGATGCTCGCGTTCGGCGCCGGGCTGGCGTGGCTTGCCATGGACCGCAGGCGGATTCGCCAGGAACAGCGCGACTGGACGATCAGCCGCCCGGCGCGCTAGGCCCGCTCGGCTGCAGCGCCGCGAGGTTGTGCACCGACTTGTGCACGTCCGAGCGCAGCACCCGGGCGACCAGTCCCCCGATCGGGCCGCTGAGCACGCCGCCGTCGATGTCGGCGGTGAGGTGAAAGACCGATCCCGGGTGGTCGTCGGTGACGGTCATCGCCACGGTGAGCCGGATCCCGCCCCGGCCGCGGCCTTGCAGCTCAATCGATTTCGGTTCGTCGTAGCGGGTGACGGTCCAATGGATGACGTTGCGGAATCCCTTGACATTGACGCACGAGGCGACGCGGGTGCCTTCCCCGATGGTGTCGGGGGCCGGGCCGCGCCAGCCGGCGAAGATCGTCATCCACTCGCCGAACCGATCCAGGTCCGAGGCCAGTTTCCAGGCGGTTTCGGGCTCCAACTCCGACGACACCGACACATCTACTCGAGCCAACGTGATCCTCCGCTTCTCCCCGGGTTCCCGGCTGGATACCCGCAGCGCCGCGGAGCTATTCGTGGCCCCGGGCTCAGCCGGGCCAGGCCTGTTCCAGCTGCTGGGCCACGTCGATCACCTGGGCGGCCTGCGAGTGCGGGGCGTCGATCTCGTCGGCGACGTACTGGGCGATGAAGCGGCGGATCTCGCCGTCCACCCCGGCCAGGATGCGCAGCACCTCGCCGCGGATGGACTTCGACGAGACGTTGACGGTGATGTCCGACGGCCGCGGCTTGGCGACGTCGACGATCAGCAGCAGCGGTTCGGCCGCCCGCGCCGTCGCGCGCAGGGCGATGTCGCCGGAGACCACGAAGCGCTGCTTGTCCAGCCACAGGTCGACCAGCAGGTCGATCGACAGCGGGATGTGGATGACGAAGGTGATGGTGTCACCGAGGCGCCGGGTGACGCGCGGTTCGTGGATCTTGACGTTCGCGCTGACCTTGGCGATCTTGCCGGGCCCCTGGGCGATCGGCTCCATGGCGAACTCGCTGCCGGCGATGTCGGCGAACGCGGCGGCGACCCGTTCGGGGGTGACCGCAACCTCGAAGAATCTGCGGCCGAACTCTTCGTAGGTGACATAATCGTGGTTCGACATAGGCTTATACCGTCTCACGTCACCTGCCCGAACGGCCGCTGATCCGCTCGCGTCGCAGGAATTGCGCATCGGATCCCGACCGTGGCCCCGGCCCACCCGCACCGGACGGTGATGAGCTGCGCCGATCACGCGGTGCTGTGAAGCACACCACAGGCGGTGGCTTGGATTCGATGTGTCGGGCGGTGGCCTGGGAGGCTGGACGGTGCTCGACGGTGGAGGTGTTTTCGGTTCATGCCCCAAGACGTAACTGAGCCCCGCCCGGGTCCGGCCCGGGTGGCGGGGGTGCTCATCTGGCTGGGCGGCGGGGAAGCCGGCGAGCCCGGGGAACGCCACGAGCGGTCCGCGCACGCCGTGGCCGGCGCGGTGGTGCTGCTGGGTTCCGCGCTGGCCTGGCTGGTCGCCGGGCTGGCGGCGGCGGGCCGTTGGCCGCTGCCGGCGCTGGTGCCGGCGACGCTGGTCTTCGGCTTGCTGGTGGGCGCGATCGTCCGCGGCACCGCCGCGCCGGCCGCCGGCGGGAACCGTCCGGTGGCACGCGGCGCGGTCGCGGCGGCGGTCGGTGTCGTCGTCGGTGAACTCGCCGCCCTGGTCATCCTTTCCGGCCCCATCGACCAGCGTCTGGACGAACGGGCATCGCGCACCGCGGATTCCGCCCCGGCCGTCGTCACGGCGTCGGCGACGCTGCGGCAGGCCGAGGAGGCGCGGGCGGCACTCGACGGCGCGGTGGCGCAGGCGCGCGACCGCCAGGACAGGGCGCTGGTCGTGGCCCGCTGCGAATATCACCCCACTCCGGGCTGTCCGCAGACCCGGATCACCGGTGTCCCCGGCCCGGGCCCCGAAACCCGCACGGCCAACGAGCTTCTCGCCGACGCCCAGCGCGAGCTGGACGAGGCGCTGGCGGCCCGCGACAGCCGCGCACCCGAATTGGACGCCGCGGTCTCGCGGGCCCAGCGGGCCGTGGCCGACGCCCGCCGCGCCGCGATGGCGGACGCCGGCCGGGGCCCGGGCGCGCGCTGGATCGCGATGAACGACGTCACCGCCGGCAACGCCGGAGCATTGGCCTTGCGGCTGTTGACGATCGGGGGCTGCGTGCTGCTGTACCTGACGCCCCTGATCCTGGGGCTGTGGCGCGGGGAGACGAGTCACGATCGCCACGCCGCGGCGCGCGCGCGGCGCGAGCGCGCCGAACTCGACGCCGACACCGCGATCGCGATCAAGCGGGCCGAGGTTCGCCGCGAAGCCGAAATCATGTGGGCCGAGCACCAATTGACGCAGGCGCGGCTGGCCATCGAGGCGCAGACCGAGATCGACCGGGAACACCAGCGCCGCCGCGTGTTGGACGCCGTCGCCGATCCGCCGTCGCCGCGGGCCTTTGAACCGACATCCGAACTCACATCCGAACTGACATCCGAGCCGGCCCGCGATGACGTCTATCTGCCGATCGCCGCCGAGGCCGAGGCGGCCAGCCGGGCCATCACCCAGGCGCCGCAACCGCGCGTGGAATGCGACCCCGGCCCGCAGCAGCTGCCCTCTTCCCCACCGCCGAACGACGTGGTCGAGCAGGATCGGAGCACGCCGTTGATCCCGTCGATCCCGGACGCGACCAAGGCCGCGGCCCGCTGGATTCGCCCGTTGGTGCCGCCGCTGGTGGCGCGGATGATGGACACGACGACCCATCGGCTGACCCATCCGCTGCGCACCGCGCGCCAGGTGTTCGAAGGCGTCGTCGAGGAGACCGAAGAGATCACCTTCGCGCTGCGCCGCACCCGCAAGGTCACGGTCAATTCGCAGGCCACCCAGACCGCGTCAGCGGACCCGACCGAAGACACCGAAACCCGCACCGAAAGCCGCGCCGCCGGGCCGGATTTCGTCACCTCCACGCGGCAGCAACCGGGGCCGCGGGCGCACCGGCGGATGACCGGCCGCGACGCGCGCTCGTCGTTGCCGCGCTCGTCGGCACCGGATGCGGGCAAGTTGTCGGTGCCCTCGGCCGCGGATGACCGCGCCGAATTGACCGAGCGGGACGGGCCGGCGGAACTGGAGCCGCCCGACGGCCCGCGCCAGCTGCCGCCTGCGCCTCCGCACTAGCCGCGCACCAGCGCGCAATTCAGCGCAGCGATCAGCGGACCAGGTTGATGCCGAAGTCGGTCTCGGGTCCGGGCGGGGTGCCCGCACGCCTGCGCCGGCGTGCACCCCGCCTCCGGGTCGGCCAGCGCAATTCGAGCCTTAACGCCTGGGGACCCGCCGGGGTCTCGAGGTGGTTGGAGACGGCCGGGTTACCCCGCGAGAACTCGGCCGTCCCAACGTCTTGATGCCCGCTCAACAGGGCACTGCGGCGGACTCGAACAGCGGTCCCCATTCGCGCCGGGCCGCCGATTGCGCATCGACGAAGCTCGGTGTCTGCTGCCCAGCACCGGCCAGGTGCACCAGAGCCCATGCCATCGCGAACACCGGCACCTTGTGACGCAATGCCGCGCTGTGCAATTCGTCCAGGGCGGCCTCGGAGGGGCAACGGCGAAGGCCGATCAAAATGCCCCGTGCGGTGTCGAGGATGCGGCCGGAGTGCGGGCCACACGAAGTCTGGGTGGGGACCCAGTTCGATGTCATGACGTGGATACCTCCTGCGGCGCCCTACCGAATCCGCCGCCGGAGGCAGCGGGCGAGGAATTCCTGCGCTACGCATCGTCGCGGCCGCAAACCTCAAAAGCGCCCTGTGCCATGATTTGTCGATCGGTGGCGATCTGCCAGACCGCTACCGGGATTGATATGCGCCTGTGACCGTTTCGGGATCGGCTGCTCACCAAGCAATCCGCGACGCGTGGTATCGAATCAGGTTGCGGTGAAACGCAATCAGGCACGCATCGGCGATAGCTGTGCAACCCGATCCCGGGTCGTTACAGAATTGCCTTGAGCGCCTTGGCCTCGGCGATGTCGTCCCAATCGACATCGAGCTCCAGCAGGATCTCCTCGGTGTGCTGACCGTGTTCGGGCGCACGCGCCGGTGCCGGTGGTGTCTCGTCGAATTGCACTGGCGCGGCGACGATCCGGTACTTCTCACCGTGGTCGTCGACATTGGTCACCACGTACCCGTTGGGCTCGACCTGCGGATCGTTGAGGGTCTCCCGTGGTGTCGCGAGCGCGCCCCATACCCCCGGTTCGTCCGCCAGCACGGTTTGCCAGTGCGAAAGGTCGTGGCGGGCGAACGTGTTCGCCAGCAGCTCGGTCGCCGCGGCCGCATTGGCGATCAGGTTGCTCGACGGGACGAAACGCTCGTCGTCGGCCAGTTCGGCCAGGCCGATGCGCCGGCAGAAGCCCGCCCAGTACTTGTCCGGCTGCAGGAACACCAGCTGGATCCACCGGCGATCTTTGGTCCGGTACCGGTTGACCAGCGGGTTGATGGCCAGGCCCGGCGGCGCCCCCGGGATGCCGTCGATGTCGAAGAAGTCGGCCGCCGAGATCGACGGTGCTATCGACCACATCGCCTGGGCCAGCAGCGAGGAGTCGACGATCGTCGGCTCACCGGTGCGTTCGCGATGGAACAGGGCGGCGCACACTCCGCCGGCGAGGGTGGCGCCGGCTTGCAGGTCACCGAAACCGGGGCCCTGCACGGCGGGTGTCTCGCTGCCGAACGGCGTGAGGGTGTATGCGACCCCGCCCCGCGCGAGGTAGGTGGCGGCGTCGAACCCGCCCCGATCCCGGTCCGGGCCCCGCACGCCCAGACCGGTGCCCCGGGCGACGATGATGCGCGGGTTGAAGGCGCGAATGTCGGCCACGGTCAGCCGGGCCCGCTCCAGGGCGCCCGGCAGCCAATTGGTCAGGAACACGTCGGCGCTGGCCAGCAGCCGGCCGAACAGCTCACGGCCGGTTTCCGACTTGATGTCGATGGCGATGCTGCGCTTGCCCCGATTGCCCAATTCGAGGATGAAGTCGGCGTCGGGCCGCGCCGCCTCCCGGGTGAACCCGCTGACCACCAGCGCCCGCCCCGGGTCACCGGAGCTCACGCCTTCCACCTTGATGACGTCGGCGCCCCAGTCCGCCAGGGCCGCACCGGCGGAGGGGACGTAGGTCCAGGACGCCAATTCGACCACCCGCACGCCCCGCAGGACACCACCGTGCACGCCTGACATCGCCAATCCCCTCGGTCGCGGCCATTCCTTGCTATTTTAGATATTCTAGTTAGTCTTGGGCGTAGTGATAGCCCATCTGCAGGTCAGCGCAGTTTCTCCGGGAAGAGACGCGATGGAGCCGACCGTTGGTCTGAGTCCGGCGCCCGCTGCGGTGGCCGGGCGCCCCGTCACAGCGCGGCCTGGTGTCCGGCCGACCCGTCACCGCGACCGCCGGACGCCCGAATGGCATTGGGCCCCACTAGGAGTCGCGAGGTAACGGGCGATGGGCAGGGTGACGGGCAAGGTGGCGGTGATCAGCGGGGCCGCCCGCGGTCAGGGCCGGTCCCACGCCCGGATGCTGGCCGCCGAGGGCGCCGACATCATCGCGGTCGATCTGTGCGCGGACATCGAGACCAATGAGTATCCGCTGGCCCGTCCGGAGGATCTGGACGAGACGGCGCGGCTGGTCGAGAAGGAGGGGCAGCGCGCCATCACCGCGGTCGCCGACGTCCGCGATCGGGTGGCCCTGTCGGCGGCCATCGACGCCGGTGTCGCCGAGTTCGGGCATCTGGACATCGTGGTCGCCAACGCCGGCATCTGCCCGCTGACCGCCGGCCTGCCACCGCAGGCGTTCGCCGACGCCGTGGACGTCGACCTGGGTGGGGTGCTGAATCTGGTGCACGCCAGCCTCAAACACCTCCGGGCCGGCGCGTCGATCATCGTCATCGGTTCCAACGCGGCCTTCATGTCGTCGCTGAACACCTCCGGCGCCGGGAGCGGGATCGGCGGACCCGGCGGCGCCGGATACGCGTTCGCGAAGCTGGCTGCCGCGCACTACGTCAACGACTTCGCCCTGGCGCTCGCCCCGTTCTCGATCCGGATGAACGCGGTGCATCCGACCAACGTCAACACCGACATGCTGCACAGCCCGCCGATGTACCGCGCCTTCCGGCCGGACCTGCCGGCCCCCACCCGCGAGGACGCCGAACCGGTGTTCCCTCTGGTGCAGGCGATGCCGGTGCCCTACGTCGAACCCGAGGACATCAGCGAGGCGGTGCTGTTCCTGGCCTCGGATGCGGCCCGCTACATCACCGGGCAGCAGTTGCGCGTCGACGCCGGCGGCTTCCTCAAGGTCAAACCCTGGTCGGGCGGGTAGCCGAATGACGCAGTCCGCCAAGCCTTCCCCCGACATCCAGCGTCGCCTCTACGCGCTGATGGTGTTGATGAAGACGGCCGACGACCGGCTGTCGCGGGGCATCGGCACCGGCGAGTTCGTCTGCGTCTACTGGCCGTCGCGGGGCCAGGAGGCGATCGCTGCCGCGATGGGGGTGAGCCTACGGCCCGACGACCAGCTGGTGACCACCTATCGCGGCCTGCACGACCTGATCGGCAAGGGGGTCGGGCTCGAGGAGATCTACGGCGAGATGATGGGCCGCACCATCGGCGCCGGGCGGGGCAAGGGCGGCACCATGCACATCGCCAAACCCGAAGTCGGCGTGATGCTTTCGACCGGCATCGTGGGCGCCGGGCCACCGGTGGCGGTCGGGCTGGCGATGGCCGCCCGACGCAAGGGGCTCGATCGGGTCACGGTAGTCAGCTTCGGCGACGGCGCCACCAACACCGGGTCGTTCCACGAGGCGGCCAACATGGCCGCGCTGTGGGACCTGCCGATCGTGTTCGTGTGCCAGAACAATCGGTACGCCGAGATGACGCCGACCACCGACACCATGAAGCTCGAGCACGTCGCCGGCCGGGCCGCCGGCTACGGCATGCCCGGGGTCCGGGTCGACGGCAACGACCCGCTCGCGGTGACGGCCGCGCTCGAGGACGCGCTGCGGCGCGCCCGCGCCGGCAGCGGCCCCACCTTCCTGGAATGCGAGACGTTCCGCTTCCGCGGCCACTATTTCGGGGACCGGATGCCCTACATACCCGCCGACCAACTGCAAGCCGCGCTGGCGGCCGACCCCGTGCCCCGGTTCCGGCGGCGGCTCGCCGAGACGGGGGTGTGCGGCGAAGCGGAACTCGCCCGCATCGACGACGACGCGGCGGCCACCGTGGAGGCGGCGCTGCGGACCGTGCTCGGCGCGGATTCGCCGGCGGCGGACGAACTCGACCGGGACGTGTACGCGGCGCCGATCCCCTTCCCGACCTGAGGACGCGAGCGATGGCCGACCAAGAGATGACGATGCGCGAGGCGCTCAACCTCGCGTTGGATCAGGCGCTCGCCGCCGACGAGCGAGTCTTCCTGCTGGGCGAGGACATTGCCGATCCCGGCGCTTCCGGACCGACCGCGGGTCTGTCGACGAAATACGGCCGCGACCGGGTGCTGGACACACCGATCTCGGAGGCGGCGATCGTGGGGGCGGCGATCGGCGCCGCCATCGACGGCCTGCTGCCGGTCGCCGAGATCATGATCATGGATTTCATCGGCATCGCCGCCGACCAGCTGATCAACAACGCCGCCAAGCTGAGGTTCATGACGGCCGGACGCATGTCGGCGCCGCTGACCGTGCGCACCCAGGTGTATGCCGGATTATCCACCGGCGCAACGCATTCGCAGAGCCTGGAGGCATGGTTCATGCACATCCCGGGATTGAAGGTGATCGTGCCGGCCACCCCGCGCGACGGCAAGGGGTTGCTGAGCTCGGCGATCTTCGACCCCGACCCGTGCCTGTTCATCGAGACGATTCGGCTGCAGGGCAAGAAGGGCCCGGTCCCCGTCGACCCCGGCTTCCGCATCCCGCTGGGCCAGGCCGACATCAAGCGGCCCGGCACCGACGTCAGCCTGATCGGTTACGGGCGCCCGGTGCACGACGCGCTGGCTGCCGCGGCGATGCTGCGCGATAAGGGCGTCAGCGCCGAGGTGGTCGACCTGCGCACCCTGGTGCCGCTGGACGTCGACACCGTCGTGGCGTCCGTGCGGCGCACCCGTCGGGCCGTGATCGTGCACGACGCGGTGCAATTCGCCGGTCCCGGAGCCGAAGTCGCGGCGATCCTGCACTCGCGGCTGTTTTCGGAGCTGGCCGCGCCCGTCGAACGGGTCGCCACCCGGTTCGTCCCCAATCCGGCCGCGGCCGCGCTGGAGGCGCAGGTGTACCCGTCCCCGGAGCGCATCGCGGCGGCGGCGCTGAAGACGTTGGGCAGGACGCTGACGGGGGCCACGGCGCATGGCTGACTTCGTCATTCGCATTCCCCGGGTGTCGGTGGCGGTATCGGAGGCCGAGCTCACCGGGCTGCTGGTCGGCGCCGGTGAGCACGTCGAGGCGGGCACCCCGATCTACGTGATCGCCACCGAGAAGGTCGAGCAGGAGATCGAGGCGGGAGCATCCGGCACGGTGCGGTGGACCGGGCAGGTCGGGACCACCTACCAGATCGGCGCCGAAATCGGGGTCATCACTGGTTGAACCGACATGACCAAGGTGAACCAACGTATACCAGGAAAGGTTGAACGCGTATGGATCTCAACGAGACCCGCGAGAGAATCATCTACCAGAAGGAAGGCCCGATCGCCCGCGTCACCCTGAACTGGCCGGAGAAGGCCAACGCCCAGGACCAGAAGCTGGCCGAAGAGGTCGACGCGGCGCTGGCCGACGCCGACCGCGACTACGACATCAAAGTGCTGATCATGAAGGCCAACGGCAAGGGCTTCTGCTCGGGTCACGCCATCGGCAACAACGCGGTCGACTACCCGGCGTTCGTCGAGGGCGCGAAGGTGATGGGCACCCCGTGGAAGCCGCAGACCGATCTGTTCGTCAAGCCGATCCTGAACCTGTGGGAGTTCTCCAAACCGACGATCGCCCAGGTGCACGGCTACTGCGTCGGCGGCGGCACCCATTACGGGCTGACCACCGACATCGTCATCGCCGCCGAGGACGCCTATTTCTCCTACCCGCCGCTGCAGGGCTTCGGCATGCCGTCGGGCGAATGTTCCATCGAGCCTTGGGTTTTCATGAACTGGCGCCGCGCCGCCTACTACCTGTACCTGGCCGAGGTGATCGACGCCCGCAAGGCGCTCGAGGTGGGGCTGGTCAACGAGGTGGTGCCGCGCGACCAGCTCGACGAGCGGGTCGAGGCCATCGCCCGCCACATCGCGCAGGCGCCCATGACGACCCTGCTGGCGACCAAGGCGAACCTGAAGCGGGCCTGGGAGTTGATGGGCATGCGGGTGCACTGGCAGAGCTCCAACGACCTCGTCGCGCTCGCCTCGATCAGCAAGGACGTCCAAGAGCTGATTCAGACCGTGTTCAAGGACAAGGTGCTGCCGTCCGAGCAGGCCCGCCGCCAGGCCGCCGCCGCTGCCCAGACCGACGGCGCCGCAACGACTTAGGCCGGCCGGGTGAACATCGCCGAGCACGCGCTCGCGGCCGCACAGTCGCCGGCCCTGATCACCGACGGCGGCACGATCTCGTACGGCGAACTGCACGACCGGAGCCGGCGGGTGGCCGCGGCGCTGCACGAGCTGGGGCTGCGCCGCGGCGACGGTGTGGCCCTGGTCTTGCCCAACCGGCCGGAGTTCCTCGAAATCACTTGGGGCTGCCAGCTTTCCGGCCTGTACTACACGCCGGTCAACACCCACTTCACCGCGGACGAGGTCGTCTACGTCATCGACGACTCGGATGCCAAGGCGGTGTTCGTCGACGCGTCGCTGCCCGGAATCGCCGCCCGGCTGCGCAACGCCAACCCGGCGGTGCACATCGGGGTCGGGGGCAAGCTGCCCGGCTGGCGCGACTACGAGGGGGTACTCGGCGCCGCCGGCGATGCCCCGCCGGTGTCGGACGGATCGGAGATGCTGTATTCGTCCGGCACCACCGGCCGGCCCAAGGCGGTCCGGCGGCCACTTCCCCAGGACGGCAACGGGTCCTGGGCGCAGTCGGTGCTGGAGCTGGCGCTGATCCACAAGTACGGCATGACGCAGCGCAGCGTCTACCTGTCCCCCGCACCGCTCTACCACGCCGCGGGCGTGAACTACACGATGGCCGTCAACCGGGTCGGTGCCGCGTCGATCATCATGAGGAAGTTCGACGCCGAGACGGTCTTGCGGCTGATCGAGACGCACCGGGTGACGCACGCCCAGTTCGTGCCGACGATGTTCGTGCGCATGCTCAAGCTTCCGGAAGGGGTGCGGGACCGCTACGACGTGTCGAGCCTGTGCTGCGTCATCCACGCCGCCGCACCCTGCCCGGTCGACGTCAAGCACCGGATGATGCGCTGGTTCGGCCCGATCATCCACGAATACTACGGCGGCACCGAGGGATTCGCGGGCACCACCATCGGCCCGCAGGAATGGCTCGCCCACCCCGGTTCGGTCGGCGTCCCGCTCGCACCGGTGCACGTGCTCGACGAGGACGGGCGGGAAGTCCCGGTCGGCCAGACCGGTGAGCTGTATTTCGAAGGCGGGCCCGACTTCGAGTACTTCAAGGACCCCGTCAAAACCGCGTCGGTGTACAACGAGCGCGGCTGGCGCTCGCTGGGCGACATGGGCCATCTCGATGAGGACGGCTACCTCTACCTCACCGACCGCTCGACGTTCACGATCGTGTCCGGCGGGGTCAACATCTATCCGCAGGAAGTCGAGAACCTGCTCGTGATGCACCCGAAACTTCTCGACGCGGCGGTATTCGGCGTTCCCAACGACGAATTCGGCGAGGAAGTCAAGGCCGTCGTGCAGCCCGCCGACGGCGTGCCGCCCGGACCCGACCTGGCCGCCGAGCTCATCGCATACTGCCGGGCCCACCTGGCCGGCTACAAGTGCCCGCGCACCGTCGAGTTCGACACCCTGCCCCGCGACCCGAACGGAAAGCTTTACAAGCGGCGTATCCGCGAACCTTACTGGCAGGGACGGGAATCCCGGATCGTGTGACCTGACGAGGATGGCGAGATGGCTGTAGAGACGAGCAAGCCGCACACCGGCGTGAACGCGACGCCGCTGCCGGTGCCGTGGGCGGTGCAGACCCCCGACCGGATCCCCAAGCAGCGCTACTACGACCCGGAGTTCTACGCGCTGGAGAAGAGGATGTTCTGGCCGCGGGTCTGGCAGATGGCGTGCCGGCTCGAGGAGATCCCCAAGCCCGGCGATTTCGTCGAATACGAGATTCTCGACGAGTCCGTCATCGTGGTGCGGCTGGACAGCCAGACCGTGCGCGCCTACCACAACGCCTGCCGGCATCGGGGCGTGAAACTGGTGGAAGGCAACGGGAATCGGCGCACCTTCGTGTGCCCGTTCCACGGATGGTGCTGGAGCCTGGACGGGCGCAACACGTTCGTGCTGCGGCCCGAGACCTTCGCGCAGGAGAATCTGGCGGCCGCCGACCTGCGACTGGTGTCGGTGCGCTGCGAACTGTGGGGCGGCTGCGCGTGGATCAACTTCGACGACGATGCGCCGGCGCTGCGCGACTGGATGGAGCCGTTCGCGTCGACCTACGACGCCTGGCGGGTCGAGTCGCTGCGGGTCGAGTGGTGGCAATCGTGCCGGCTGCCGGTGAACTGGAAACTGGCGACGGCGGCGTTCATGGAGGGCTACCACGTGCCGCAGACCCATCCTCAGCTGCTGCCGGGCGCCCAGACCGGCGAGCCTTCGGCCGCAGTACATCCCGTCGTCGCGAGCAGCCTGTACTTCATGCGCACGCTGGGCGAGGGCATGGCCGGCATGACGCACCAGAACGACATCCGCATCGCCGAGGGCCTGCAGACCATGCGGCTGCCGTCCGACCCGGCCGCCGCGATGGCGGCGTGGCGCAGCGCCCTCAACGACGCCGTCGTCGACTGGCATCGCGCCCGGGGCAGCGGCATGCCCGATCTCAACGAACTGGACCGCCGCGGGATCACCGATGCGATCGGATTCGCCTTCCCGCACCACTTCATCCTGCCGACCTACAGCAGCGCATCGTCGTATCGCATCCGGCCGCTGGGGCCCGAGGAAACCCTGTTCGAGATCTGGTCGCTGACCCGGCTGCCCGGCGACGCCTCGGCCGGCAAACCGACACCGCCGGAACCGATGGCGCCCGACGACCCGCGCTGGCCGCCGATCCCCGCCCAGGACTTCTCCAACCTGCCGCGTCAGCAGAAAGGCTTGCACTCCAAGAGCTTCGAGTTCATGCGGTTGTCCGACCGGATCGAAGGCCTGATCTCCAACTTCGAGCGGGTCATCGACGGCTTCCTGGCCGGGCTGCGCTACGACGCGCTGCTGCCGGCCATCCACAAGACCAACACCACCATCGACGTGCCGGTCGTCGACCTCGGCTTCGGCGCCGTGGAGGCGCGATGAGCGTGACGTGGGACCGCTCGGTGGATCTGCTCATCGCGGGCAGCGGCGGGGGCGGCATGGTGGCCGGGCTGGCCGCGCTGGACAGCGGGCTCGAGCCGCTGATCGTCGAGAAGCAGTCGCTGGTCGGCGGTTCGACGGGACTCTCGGGCGGCATCGTCTGGTTGCCGAACAACCCGTTGATGCGGGCCGAGGGCGTCGCCGACTCGCACCAGGACGGGCTGGCGTACCTGGCCGACGTGGTCGGCGACGTCGGTGCGGCGTCCTCCCCCGAGCGACGTGAAATGTTCCTCACCGCGGGCCACGAAATGATCAATTTCCTCACCCGCAGGGGCGTCGCGCTGATCCGCTGCGCCGGCTGGAGCGACTACTACCCGAATCACAAGGGCGGCAACGCGTCCGGCCGCGCCGTCGAGGCCGTCCCGTTCGATGCCGCGAAGCTGGGCAGCTGGAGCGGGCGGGTGCAGCCGCCGCTGGCCCGCAACTACGGATACGTGGTGCTGACCAACGAATTGCGTTCGGTGCAGTACTTCAACCGCTCGGCGCGCACGTTCGCCGTGGCGGCCCGGGTGTTCGCCCGCACCGCGGCGGCGCGGATGCGGCGCCGGCAGCTGCTCACCAACGGCGCTTCGCTGATCGCGCACATGCTCAAGGCGCTGCTGGACCTCAGCGACGGGCAACCACCGTTGTGGACGGATGCCGCGCTGACCGAGCTCGTCGTCGAGGACGGCCGAGTGGTCGGCGCGCGCATCCTGCGCGACGGCGGGGCGTGCGCCGTCGAGGCGCGCAAGGGAGTCTTGCTGGCGGCGGGCGGTTTCGGCCACAACAAGCAGATGCGCCGGCGCTACAGCGGTGACCAGCCCAATGAGGGGCAATGGTCGATCGCCAACGCCGGCGACACCGGTGAGGTGCTCGAAGCGGCGATGCGGCTGGGCGCCAAGACCGACCTGATGGACGAAGCCTGGTGGCTGCCTTCGGTTTTCATCGCCAACGGCGGGGCGGTCGCTGCCTCGCTCGGCTCGGGGCGGCAGCGGCCGGGCGCGATCTATGTCGACTCGACCGGGCGGAGGTTCTGCAACGAGTCGAACTCATACGTCGAGGTCGGCAAGGCCATGTACGCCAACAAGGCGGTGCCGTGCTGGATGATCTTCGACGACGGTTACGTGCGCCGGTACGTCACGAGCGCGAACCCGCTGAAAACCCTGCGGCGCCACCAGCCGCTGCCGGCGGAGCTGATCGAGTCCGGCGCCGTCAAGCGTGCCGCGACCATCGCCGGGCTGGCCGGCGAAACCGACCTTCCCGCAGGCGAACTCGCGCGCACCGTCGAACGCTTCAACCGGTTCGCGGCCAAGGGCCTGGACCCGGACTTCGGCCGCGGCCAGTCGGCCTACAACGACTGCCTGGGCGACCCGGGGTATCGGCCCAACGCCGCGATCGGACCCCTCGACACCGCGCCGTATTACGCCACCCGGGTGTTCCCCGCCGATGTGGGCACGTGCGGCGGCGTGATCACCAACGAGTACGCGCAGGTGCTCGACCAACAAGACCGGGTGATCGAGGGCTTGTATGCCACCGGCAACACCACCGCGACCGTGATGGGCCGCACCTATCCGGGTGCGGGGGCGAGCATCGCCAACTCGATGGTGTTCGGGTACGTCGCCGCCCGGCACGCGGCCGGCCGCAGGATCGCCGGCACGCCTCCACGCGCCATCGCCGGCGTGCCTCCGCGCCGAGTGTGCGACTAGTTTCACGCTCGGTCGCGAGCGTGAAACTAACTTCACGTTGGCGGAGAACCCTTTTCGTCCGGCTTGTCGACGAATTCGCGCGGCTTCATGCCCGACCGCATCAGCTCGGCCCGGCGCGCCTGCACGTCGGAGGCGGCGCCGACCATGTTGGTCAGGATGTGGCTGACCTGCAGGTGCACCCGCATGCCCATCAACTCCCACGCCCGCTTCACGTTGTTCTTGACCGCCATCAGTGTGGTCAACGGGATCCGGGCGATCTTGCGGGCCATCTCCTCGACGGTGTCCTCGAGGTCGTCGCGCGCCACCACCTTGTTTAGCAGCCCCCAGTCGAGGGCCTGTTGCGCGGAAAGCGTCGGCGCCAGCAGCAACCAGTCCATGGTGCGGTGCCAGTTCATCATCAGCCAGGGCTCGATCATGGTGTGCCCGCCGGGCTCGCCGAGGCTCTGGGCAAGGGGCATCTGGAAATACGCGTCCTCGGAGGCGACGCAGAAGTCGGTCAGCAAGCCGAGATAGATTCCACCGCCCATGCAGTAGCCGTGGATTTGGGAGATGGTCGGCTTGGGAAACTCCCACAGATACAGCGTCGGCCACAAGAACAGGTCGGCGGTGCCCTTGTAGAGGTCTTCGAAGGTCTCCCCGAAATCGGGATACGGGTTTTCGTCCGGGCCCCACCGGGCCACGTGGCCGCCGCAGAATCCCTTGCCGTTGGCCTTGATGATGACGACCTTGATGTCCTTGTCCCGGTCGGCCTCGTGCAGGCAGTCGTCGACCTCGGTGACCAGCACCGCGTCCTTGGTGTTGGCCTTGTCGACCCGATTGAGCACGATCCGCGCGATCGGCGGTTCCCGCTCGTAGATGACCGCTTCCAGGACGCGCCGCTCCATCAGGCAGACATTACCGGAGACCGGCCCGGCCGAAATCGGCTTTGCGCTGCTCACCGTGCTCGGGTTGCGGCCGTTTAGCGGTCCGGGGCGGCGATAGGCTAGGCTGGTCGCAACGTTGGCGTCACTGTCACGAGCACAGTCATGAACACTGACATGAACCGCCAACCCGTCGTGGAAAGTTTCTCATCCCACCGGTGCCGGCGCCGTAGACCGCGCCCGGCACCCGGATGATCCGTGCATCCCGCACTGGCTTGTCTCGCGGCGATCGATTTTGCCAGCCGGCAATCTCGCCACCTCGCGCCGGTCCGCGGGACGTCCTCGTCTCCCACCCGGCGCTGCCTGAAAGGCACCGAAAAGTGACCACCCCCAAGACTTTTGCCGATCTCGGCGTGCCCGCCCGGATCGTGGATGCGCTGACGGCGCGCGGTATCACGAGCCCGTTCCCCATCCAGGCCGAAACCCTGCCCGACACCCTTGCCGGGCGAGATGTGCTGGGCCGCGGGAAAACCGGCAGCGGCAAGACGCTCGCGTTCTCGATTCCGCTCGTCGGCCGGCTGTCCACCGGAAACCGCCGTCCCGCCCGGCCAACGGGTTTGGTGCTGGCACCCACCCGGGAGCTGGCGACGCAGATCACCGCGACGCTCGAGCCGTTGGCGGCGGCGGCTGGCCTGCGGGTCAGCACGATCTTCGGCGGCGTCTCGCAACACCGCCAGGTGGCCGCGCTGAAGGCCGGAGTGGACATCGTGGTGGCCTGCCCCGGCCGGCTCGAGGATCTGATGCGGCAGCGTTTGATCACCCTGGAGGCGGTGCGGGTGACCGTGATCGACGAGGCGGATCACATGGCCGATCTCGGCTTTCTGCCCGGCGTCACCCGGATTCTGGCCGCCACGCCCAATGATGGCCAGCGGCTGCTGTTTTCGGCGACGCTGGACAACGGGGTGGACAAGCTGGTCACCCGGTTCCTCCGCGACGCGGTGCTGCACTCCGTCGACGAGGCCAATTCGCCCGTGTCCGAGATGACCCATCATGTGTTCCATGTCGACAGCGTGCAGGCGAAGAAGGAGTTGGTGCACCGGCTCGCTTCGGGCACCGGGCGCCGAATCCTGTTCCTGCGCACCAAACATCAAGCGCGCAAGCTCGCCAGGCAACTCACCGAATCGGGGGTTCCCTCGGTCGACCTACACGGCAACCTGTCCCAGCCCGCGCGGGAGCGCAACCTGGCCATGTTCGCCGCCGGCAGCGCCCGGGTGCTGGTCGCGACGGACATCGCGGCGCGCGGCGTGCACGTCGACGAGGTCGAGCTCGTCGTGCACATCGACCCGCCCAGCGAGCACAAGTCCTATCTGCACCGGTCCGGGCGCACCGCGCGGGCCGGCAGCGCCGGCGACGTCGTCACGGTGGTGCTGCCCGAGCAGCGCGAACACACCCGGGCGCTGATGCGCAAGGCCGGTATCGACGTCGCACCCCAGCGGGTGACCGCCGGCTCGGAGGCGGTGCACGCACTCGTCGGCCCGATCGCGCCCCCGAAGCCGCCCGCGGCCGCCGGTGTGCCGTCGCACCCGGCCGGGCCGCATCGGCCGGCTGCCGCGGGACAACGGCGCCGGCGCAGCGGCCGGTCGGCGAGGACGACCGCGGCGCACGCCGCCGTCCCGCACCGGCCCGCCGCACCGGCCCGGCGACCCGACCGTCGCCGCGCCAGCCGCGCCCAGGGCAGCGCGGGATAGGCTGCGGCTCAACGCCTCTCAACCATCGGCTCGGATTGACAGGCCCGGGCCAGCAGCCACGCCTGGCCGTCCGCCTCTCCGGCGGCGATCGGCTCCAGATCGGCGAACGCGGCGGTGAGTTCGCCGGGCGCCGCGCGGAACGGGCCCGGGCCGGCTCCCACCTCGCTGAGCACGGCGATGGCCAGCAGCCCGCCCGGCGCCAGCCGTTCGACGATGGCCCGGTCGAGGCGGCGGTCGCGGAACTTGCAGCAGACGATGACGTCGGCGGGTGGCCCTACCGGCAGCCCGCGGTCGAGATCGGCGACGTCGAAGCGGCACCGCTCGCCCACCCCGGCGCGCCGGGCCAGGTCCCGCGCCTGGCCGATCGCCACCGGCGAGACGTCCAGGCCCAGCACGCGCAGCCCGCGCAACGCCAACCACACCGCCGAGGTCCCCTGCCCGCAGGCCAGGTCCAGCGCCCGCCCTGCGGCCGGGAACACGTCCGCGTGGCGCGCGAAAACACCGGGCGGCGCAACCGAACTCAGCGGCGGCGGGCCGTTCGCCGCGTACCGCTCGTCCCAGCGATGCCGGTCGGCTTCGCCCATCCGCATCTCCTCCGCCCAGCCACTCTAGGCCCGGCCGCCGCGTGCTGACCGGACGGCACTCGCTGTCGGCGGCGGGCTCATTCCTACACTCGACGGGTGCCCGAAGATGCGTCATCGCCGGTCATCGCCGGCGGCGCCCCCACCGGACCGGCGCGTCGATCCGACCGCCGGCCCGGACAGACGATCCGCAAAGTGCTCGACGCCGGGTTGCAGGAGTTGCGGGAATCGTCCTACGCCGGCTTGACGATGCGCGCCGTGGCGACCCGCGCCGGGGTATCACCGGCCAGCGCCTACACCTACTTTCCGTCGAAGAGCGCCCTGGTGGCGGCGGTGTACCTGCGCTTTCTGCGCGACCTGCCGGTGCACACCGACGTCAACGAGACGGCCCAGAGCAGGGTCAGCGCGACGCTGCGGGACATGGCGGTGGTGGTCGCCGATGAGCCGGAGTTGACCGCCGCCTGCGGTGCGGCGCTGATGGCCGACGATCCGGCGGTCAAGCCGCTGCGGGAGCAGATCGGCGAGGAGGTGTCCCGGCGGATCGCGGCCGCGTTGGGGCCGGGCTGGCCGCGCGCCGTCAAGTCCACCCTGCAGATGACCTTCTCGGGTGCGCTGATGACAGCCCGGTTCGTCAGCTTCGCCGAGATCTCCGGACAGCTCGACGAGGCCGTCGGCCTCATCCTGGGCGCCGCGCGGGCGTCATGAACACACGAAATCGACTGTCCTGCAGGCTGGTTCGCGCTAGCCGGTGCTGACCAGGGTGCGCGACGGCCGGCCGGCGCGAAGGAACTGACCGTATCGCTGCTTGCCCAGCTGCGGCGCGGCCCGACCGGAGCCGAACGCGAGCTTCCCGGCCACCAGCACCGCGGTGACCGTGTCGTCGTTGCGGTTCACCATCCGCGACAACCCGCCGTAGGACGCAACCGGATGCTCGGCATAGCGGTCGAGCGACTCGTCGAGTCTGGCGGGATCGATGACGACGATGTCGGCGCGGTCGCCCACGCGCAGGGTGCCGGCGTCGATGCCGTACCACCGCCCGAGTTCGCCGGTGAGCCGGTGCACGGCGTGCTCCATGGAGATGAAGGGCTTACCGGCTTTCTGGGCGTCGTGCGCGTGCCGCAGCAGCCGCAGCCCGGAGTTGTAGAACGCCATGTTGCGCAGGTGCGCCCCGGCGTCGGAGAACCCCATCTGAACGGTGGGGCTCTGGGCCATCTTCCGCAGCACCTCGGGGCGATGGTTGGAGATCGTGGTGCGCCAGCGCAGCCGCTCGCCGTGCTCGACGACCAGGTCCAGGAACGCGTCGACCGGGTGAAGGGCGCCGCGCTCCAGGCCGACCTGCCCGAACGACTTGCCGACGACGGCCTGCTCGGGGCAGGCCACGATCTCGGCGTCGAAGAAGTCGCGGTGCCACACCCGGGGCCCGAATCTGCTGTCGTAGTCCTTGCGGAACCGGCGCCGGTATCCTTCGTCCCGCATCAGCCGATTGCGCTCGATCTCGGTCTGCAGGTGCAGGGCCGCGGCGCCGGAACCGAACTCCTCGAACACCACCAGCGAAATCCCGTCCGCGTACACCTCGAACGGCACCGGCAGGTGCTGCCAGCGGAAGTCGCCGCCAAGGGCATTGACGACCCGGGCGAGCCGGTCCATCACGTGGATCACGAACGGTATGGCCTTGATGTCGGCCGCCGACAGCAGGCTGGTCTTCAGCCGCGGCCGGCCGATCCCGAGGGACGTCATCAGCTGCGACAGCACCGACAGCGGATTCGTGATGTCCGGCCCCGACTGCAGGATCTTGTCGCGCCGCCGCAGGATCGAGTTCAGCCGGCGCAGCTCGCGCGGCGCGGCGTAGGTCGAGGGCAGGGTGCGCGACCGGCACACCTCGCCGTCGAGCTTGTCGAACAACAGCTGCTGCGAGGACATCCCGACGAACCCCTCGTCGAGTGCCTCGTTGAGCATCGTCTCCATCCGGGCCAGTTCGGCCGCGGACGGCCGGACGTCCTTGCGGGTCGCCCGGTCCAGTCCCATGGTGGCGGCGCGCATGTCCGAATGCCCGATGAACGCCGCGACGTTCGGGCCCAGATTGCGCCGTTCGAGTTCGGCCACGTACTCCTTGGGGTTGGTCCAGGACCGGGCCGCCTTTAGGTGCTCGATGACGTAGCGCCGCGGGATCGCCTCCACCCGGCCGAAGATGTCACCCGCGTCGACGTTGTCCAGGTAGACCGTCGACAGCGAGCACGAGCCCAGCAGCACCGTGGTCACACCGTGCCGCAACGACTCGGAAAGCTCCGGCTCACAAAGTATTTCGACGTCGTAGTGGGTGTGGATGTCGATGATGCCGGGGATCACCCATTGGCCGGAGGCGTCGATGACGGTCGCGCCGGCGGTGTCCAGCGGCCCCGCGGCGATCGTGACGACGCGGCCGTCGCGCACGCCGATGTCCCGCATTGCCGACGGTCCGCCCGTCCCGTCGAACCAGCGCCCGTTGGTGATCACGGTGTCGTAGCCCATCGGTCGGCCTTTCTGTCCAGCCGGCACGCCGGAAGAGATTCGCAGTGATCATACACAATGGGGATAGTGTCTTGCCGGGTTGCGGGCGCCCCGACGCGTGGGTTAGCCAGCGACGATCCGGCGGTGACGGAGGCTAAGATCCAGCTGTGGGGATCACCGGCTACGAGTTTGCCATCGGGTAATCATGCGCAGTCATGGCTGGGCGGGAAACACGCCGGCATCCGATGCGGAGGCGATCGAGCGCATCCTCGACGCCGCCGACCGGATCATCGCCGAACGCGGGTCGGCGTTGCGGATCGCCGACGTGGCGCGGGCACTGGGCGTGACCCGGCAGACGGTCTACCGCTACTTCCCGGGGACGCAGGCGTTGTTGGTGGCCTCGGCGATGCGGTCGGCCGACGGCTTCCTGGACCGGATGGCGGCCCATCTCGACGGCGTGACCGATCCGGTGGTGGCGATCACCGAGGGGATGGCGTTCGCCGTCGAGGAGCTGGCCTCCGACCACCAGGTCGAGTTCGTCCTCAACCAGCGCCACCGCGGCGGCCAGAAGGTGTCGATCATCTCCGACACCGCGTTGGCGTTCGGCCGATCCATGCTGCACCGTTACGACATCGACTGGGAGAGTTACGGTTTCGACGAAGCCGGGCTGGAAGAGCTGAACGAGTTCTCGTTGCGGGTGCTGCATTCCTTCCTCACCGACCCGGGCCGTCCGCCGCGCACCGGTGCGGATCTGCGGCGCTACCTGACCCGCTGGATCGGGCCGGCGATCGCCTACCCGCAGTTGCTCCGCGCGATGGACGCGCTGGGCGCCGCCGAGCAGCAGCGCCCCCGCCGGCGGGCGTCGAAAGCGTCCTGAGCACCCACGCCGGCATTCCAGGGCCAGGCCCCCAAGGCCCCGGCGCGGTGACCATACATGTGCACCAATATGTCCGTCGCGGGTGCCCGCAAGGCCGGGCGGTGGTTGTCTTCGTCACAGCACGATCGCCCGGCGCGCGCCGGCGGCCGTGCTGTGGCAGGATCGCGATGTGAAGGCGCGTCCCCTCGCTGGCTTGAGTTGTGCTGTGCTGTCGCCGTTTTCGGCGCTGCTCCTCGGTCCGGCGCTCGTCGGCCCGGCCGCGCCGGCAGCCGCGGATTCGTGCCCTGACGTCGAGGTGGTGTTTGCTCGCGGCACCTCCGAACCTCCCGGCGTCGGACGGATCGGCCAGAGCTTCGTCGACACGCTGCGGTCGCGCCTCGGCACGAAGTCCGTGGGCGTCTACCCCGTCAACTACCCCGCCACCACCGACTTCCCCACCGCCGCCGACGGCATCAGCGATGCCGGCGCCCACGTGCAGCAGATGGCCGCGAACTGCCCCCGGACCAAGATGGTGCTGGGCGGCTACTCCCAGGGCGCCGCGGTGATGGGCTTCGTCACCGAAAGTGCGGTGCCGGACGGGGTCCAGCCGGTGCAGTCGCTGCAGCCGATGCCGGCGGCCGTCGCCAACCACGTGGCGGCCGTTGCCCTGTTCGGCAAGCCGTCGGCGCAGTTCATGAGCATCATCAACGAGCCGCCGGTCACCATCGGGCCGCTGTATGCCGCCAAGACCATCGAATTGTGCGTGCCGGGCGACCCGATCTGTTCCGGGGCGGTGAACCCGGCCGCGCATCGGCAGTACGTCGAGGCGGGGATGGTCGATCAGGCGGTCGACTTCACCACCGACCGGGTGTAGGCCGCAATCGTCGGCACGTCCGGATCCGGCGGGTCATGGTGTCGCTGCCGCGCCGATCATCGTGTGCACCTCCTCGATCGACCACGGCCCGGCCCGATGATGATCGCGGTAGCCCAGCAGGCGCGGTGTTTGACGGTCGAAGCTGCCTACGAAACCGCCTGCGGCGACAAGGATCTGGCCCGTCACGTCGCGCGCCAAGTCGCTGACGAGGTAACCGTAGACCGGCGCCACGAAGACGGGCGGGGCGCTGTCCAGCTAGGCCCGCTTGGTCATGTCGTCGAGCAGCCCGCGACGGTGCAGGTCCTCGATGTGTCGTTCGTAGTCGGCGCCGGTGGACAGCCGTGTCCGGGCGCCGGGACACACCACGTTGGCCCGGACGCCGTATGCCTTCAATTCGGCGGCGATGGCCATGGTCAGTGCGTTGACGGCACCCTTGCCCGCCGGGTAGCCGGTCCCGCCGTAGTCGCCCAGGAACGCCACCGAGCTGGTGTTGACGATGGACCCGTGCCGCTGCTCGACCATGACCGGGGCGGCCGCCCGGCAGGTGTGGAAAGCGGTGCCCAGGTGGGCGCCGATGAGGTGGTCGAATTCGTCGGCGGTGATGTTCAGGATCGACGAGCCCGCGGGTTCGGCGATGCCGGCGCAGTTGATCAAGGCGTCCAGCCGCCCGAACGCGCCGATGCACTCGTCGACGAGGCTTCGGGCGATGCGCTCGTCGTCGGCGGCGCCCACCACCGCGGTGGCCCGCCCCTTGGCCGCGGTGATCGCCGCAACCGTCTCCTGCACGGCCTGCGGGTCGCGGCCGTTGACGACCACCCCGGCGCCCAGGCCGGCCAGCAGTTCGGCGACCGCGCGCCCGATGCCGCGGCTGCCGCCCGACACCACCGCGCCGCGCCCGGACAGTAACGCGTCGGCGCCGCTCACCGCGCCCACCGCCCAGCGCCGGCTTGCGGGCGAGGTAAAACCTTGCGCGCGAACGATTTTCGCGATTGGATGCCGGCGAGCCGCCCGGCAGGAATGTCGAACATTAGCCGAACAGTACCGAGCCGTCGCGAAAATGAGAACAGGCGCTCCCGGCCAACCGGATGGTCGGGCACCTACGCGACCGCCGGGTGCGCGGCCGCGCCGAAAATCCGAACGGATACGCCCCCGTGCACACCGGCGTGAAACGGGTCACCGAGGGCCGTCGGGACCCCACACCAGGCTGCGACGCTGTTTGCTCACGGCCAATCCGGACGGCACGGAGCACTGGTGACGCGGCCGCCGGGCCATCCCCGAGCCTTGCTGGGCCGGCGCTGATACACGTCGGAAACTGTTAAGAAAAGCCCGCAATCTGCTGCCGTGAGCGATCGCCGGGTGCGGCGATGGGGCGTATAGTCGCCACTGAAGTCCGATATGGACGCGTCGCCGTTTAGCTAAAAGCGGCCCGGTCAGCCTCACGGCTACTGAGCTTGGTATGGCTCCGGCGATCCACGATCCGAGTCATCTTCCTGCTAGTCCGTGCGACGGGTAATCGACCGTCCGGCGGATAAGGATGCAGTGGAGGCGACCGTGCGCATCGCTGCGAGGTCCCGCTGCACGACTCGAGGAGTGAGTCAGCAATGCAAACTTGTTCCCGCGCAGTTGTTTACCCGATTCGTCGAGTGAAGAGGTACGCCAGCCTATGACCAACGCAATCGCTCCGACACCTACAGCTGCCCGGCCCACCAGCCAATCCGACGATTCGTACGAAGACGTCGTCGAGATGTTCCTGGAACTGCGCCGGATGCCCGCGGAATCGCACGAGTATTGCCGTCAGCGTGAGCGCATCGTGGCCCGATGCCTGCCTCTGGCCGATCACGTGGCCAGCCATTTCGCCCGCCGCGGCGAGGGTCTCGACGACTTGGTCCAGGTCGCGCGGCTGGGGCTGATGAACGCCGTCAACCGCTTCGATCCGGCGAAGGGTCCCAGCTTCATCGGGTTCGCCGTGCCCACCATGATGGGCGAGGTCCGCCGCTATTTCCGCGACTACAGCTGGGGGATGCGGGTGCCCCGGCGGCTGCGCGAGTTGCACGTGCAGATCAGCAGGACGACCGCCGACCTCGCCCAGCAGCTCGGCCGGGCGCCGAACGCCGGCGAGCTGTCGCAGGTGCTCGAGGTTCCGCGGGAAGAGATCGTCGAATGCCTGGTCGCCGGCGACGCCTATCGCCTCGACTCGTTGGATGCGCCGCAGGGTGCGGACAGTTCCGGGACGCCGCGCTCGGTGGCCGACTCGGTGGGCGACATCGACCCGCAGATCGAGCACATCACCAACCGGGAAGCGCTGCGGGTCCTGGTTGCCACCCTGCCGCACCGCGAACGCGAGGTGTTGCGGATGCGGTTCTTCGAATCCATGACGCAGAGCCAGATAGCCGAGCGGATCGGCGTCTCGCAGATGCAGGTCTCGCGCATCCTGGCAAACACCCTGCGCTGCCTGCGCGACCAGCTCGAGTAAACCGTTCATACCAGGAGTGCTCCGCGGCATTCGCTGCCGCGGAGCACTGTACTGTGCGATGCGGAAGACGAACCCGACTGTGTCGCCGGGAAGGTCGCCAGGAAGCCTGCAAGCCTGGAAGGGAGCTCGATGCGATGAGGACTTCACGTGCGGTGATCGCGGGAGTGGCGGCGACGACGGCGCTGGCCGTGTCGGTCGCGGGGTGCGGCAGCAACAACAAGTCGCAGCCTTCGACGTCGAAGACCGGATCCGCCACCTCGTCGACCTCGGCCACCAGCCCCGCTGCGGCACCGCCCTCGTCGCCGGCGCCGGCGACGCCCAACGAGTACGCCAAGCTGCTCATCCAGGCGAGCGACATCAATGCGCCGGTCGCCTTCACCGGCGCTCCACCGACCGACAACCCCAACGGCCAGCCCGGCGTGTCCACCACCTTCAAAGACGAGGACGGCAGCCACGCCATCAAGATCACCATCGGCATCTACGACGACCCCGGCGCCGCGACCAACGAGTTGAACGCGGCGAAGGGCCAGCAGGGCGCCGTGGTCAAAGACCCCAGCACGCAGCCGTCCAACATCGGCAGCGGCGGCACGATGCTGATGGGTAACGCACCCGACCGCAGCAAGGGTGTGGTGGTACTGCTGTTCACCGAGGGCAAGGCGCTGGCGACGCTGGAGTTCGACGGTCCCACCGACACGCTGGCCCCGCCCGAATTCGTCAACGACGTCGGCCAGAAGCAGGACGCGGCCATCAAGAAGGGGCTGGGCGGCTAGCTAGCAGCTGCGGAGGGGGCGCGACGTGAACGTCATCAACGGGATGCCGGCCCATGCGCTGCTGGTGCATTTCGTTCTGGTGCTGGTGCCGCTGACGGCGCTGCTGGACATCGTGTGCGGGCTCTGGCCGGCGGCGCGGCGCGGGCAGCTGATGCTGCTGACGGTGATCCTGGCCGTGGTCACGATGGCGCTGACGCCGATCACCATCGACGCCGGCGGATGGCTGTACGACCAGCGGGCCAACCCCAGCCCCATCCTGCAGGAGCACGCCACCCTCGGCAGTGCGATGACCTACTTTTCCGCCGCCCTGCTGGCGGTCGCGATCGTGCTGGCACTGCTGGGCCTGATCGAACGCCGGTCGGACAAGCGGCGTCTGCTGACCCGCGGCGTCGTCGCGGTCCTGGCGCTGGGCATCGGCATCGCCTCGATGGTCCAGATCTACCGGGTGGGTGACGCTGGGGCCCAATCGGTTTGGGGCGGCGAGATAGCGCACCTGAAAAAGGCGCACCCGGGATAACGGTCCCCGGATCAGCCGGTCGGGGTGAGCAGAAACAGCCGAAATCGCCGCGCACCCGCGAGTTCTTGGGCCAGACCGTAATTCGGCCAGTGCGCCAGCGCGGCGGCCCAGGCCGCGTCGCGCTCTTGTCCACTGAACAGCTGCACCGCCGCGACGAAACGATGCCCCCGCCTGCGCACCGTGACCCGTTGTGCCGCTTCGAGATTCGCCGACCACGACGGGTGCCGCCGGCGTCCCCAGTTCGAACCGACCAACAACAGACCGTCACGAAAAGGGACGTACTGCACCGTCGCGCTTCGGGCGAGGCCGGTCTTGCGTCCCGAGACGGTGATCCGCACATTCGGCAGACCGGCGAGGTCGAGCACTCCCAGCCGCCCCTTCGTGGCGAACCGCAGCAGCGCCTCCAGACCCTCGACGATCGGCCGCCCGCGGCCCATCAGCAGGCGGTAGACCGCCCGGCTGCGGGCCAACCGCTGCAGCGAATTCATGCCACGACTGTATTCGCCGTGAGCCGCCTGCAGGCGTCAGCGCGATGAAATGCCGTCGACGCGCCCACCTTTGACCGAGGCAGCCCGCCCCACCCGGGTCCGCCTGGCGTCGCCCGGGGTGCGACGCCTGCCCTCGCCCGCGGTGCGACGGTAAATAAATTGCTTGATTTAACACGACGGTGGGTGTTCACTGAGGCGATGATCGCCGAGCGCATCGCTCGTTCCGACAGATCGACGGGCACCCGAGAGGCCATCCTGTCGGCCGCCGAGGTGTTGTTCGCCGAGCGCGGGATGTACGCCGTGTCGAACCGGCAGATCAGCGAAGCCGCCGGGCAGGGCAACAACGCCGCCGCCTGCTACCACTTCGGCACCCGGGTCGATCTGCTCCGGGCCATCGAGGGCAAGCACCGCGAGCCGATCGAGAAGCTGCGCGCGCAGATGTTGGCCGCCGTCGGCGATTCCACCGAGCTGCGCGACTGGGTGGGCGCGCTGGTGCGCCCGCTGACCGACCACCTGTCCGCGCTGGGCACCCCCAGCTGGTATGCCCGGTTCGCCGCCCAGGCCATGGCGGATCCCAGCTACCGCCACGTGGTCACCAAGGACGCGCTGAGTTCGCCGTTGCTGGTGCGCACCCTCGACGGCATCAGCCGCTGCCTTCCCGAGCTGCCCCGGCGGGTGCGGGCTGAGCGCATGGTCATGGTGCGCAACCTGCTCATGCACACCTGCGCCGAGCACGAGGGCGCGCTGGCCGAACACGGGCCGCGGTCCCGGTCGGCGTGGCCGGTCGCCGCGGAAGGGCTGATCGACGCCATCGTCGGGCTGTGGCGAGCGCCGGTGCATGTGGCGGCCGCGGCCGGTCCCACGGGGCAGACCACGGCACCGGCCACCGGGCAGACCGATCACCGAGGAGCACCATGACGCAGCCGTCGACCGACGCCGACACCGACATTCCGGACTTCCCGATGACGCGGGCCCCGGGCTGCCCGTTCGCCCCGCCACCGAAGGTGTTGCAGCTCAACGCCGACAAGCAGCTGAGCAGGGTGCGGATCTGGGACGGCAGCACCCCGTGGCTGGTCCACGGCTACCAGGCGATCCGCGCGTTGTTCGCCGATGCGCGCACCAGTGTGGACGACCGCCTGCCCGGTTATCCGCACTGGAACGAGGGCATGCTCGCCACGGTGCACAAGCGGCCGCGTTCGGTGTTCACCTCCGACGCCGAGGAGCACACCAGGTTTCGCCGGATGCTGTCCAAACCGTTCACCTTCAAGCGGGTGGAGGCGCTGCGGCCGGCGGTGCAGAAGATCACCGATGACCACATCGACGCGCTGCTGAGGGGTCCGAACCCGGGCGACATCGTCAGCACCGTCTCGCTGCCGGTCCCCTCGCTGGTCATCAGCGAACTGCTGGGGGTGCCGTACGAGGACGCGGAGTTCTTCCAGACCCAAGCCCAGCGCGGCATGGGCCGGTACGCGACCGAGGAGGACACCGCTCAGGGCGCGGCCTCGTTGGCGAAGTATCTGGCCAACCTGGTCCGGGCCAAAATGCAAAGTCCCTCAGAGGATTTGGTGTCCGACCTGGCGGAGCGGGTCAACGCCGAAGAGATCAGCGTGCGCGAGGCCGCGCAGCTGGCCACCGGCGTGCTGATCGCGGGCCATGAGACCACCGCGAACATGATCAGCCTCAGTGTGGCAGCGTTGCTCGAGCATCCCGACCAGCGTGCGCTGTTGTGCGACACCGACGACCCCAGGGTCATCGCCACCGCGGTCGAAGAGCTCATGCGCTACCTGAGCATCATCCAGACCGGGCAGCGGCGCATCGCCATCGAGGACATCGAGATCGGCGGTGAGACGATCCGGGCCGGCGAGGGCATCATCCTCGACGTCGCTCCCGCGAATTGGGATGCCCGCCAATTCCCCAACCCGGACCGGCTGGACCTGCGCCGCGAAGACGGGCCCCACGTCGGGTTCGGCTACGGTCGCCACCAATGCGTGGGTCAGCAGCTGGCCCGGATGGAACTGCAGATCGTCCTGCCCACGTTGCTGCGCCGCGTCCCCACGCTGCGCCTCGCCGCGCCGCTGGACGAGCTGCCGTTCAAACACGACGCACTGGCCTACGGCCTCTACGAGCTGCCCGTGACATGGTGAAGCCCGACCTGACTCTTGAAATACCCGATCTGCGAGGCAAATTCGCCGTCGTGACGGGGGCCAACAGCGGCTTGGGGTTCGGACTGGCCAAGCGGCTTGCGGCGGCGGGCGCCGAGGCGGTGTTGGCGGTCCGCGACCCGGCCAAGGGCGACCAGGCGGTCGCCGCGATCCGGCGGGAGGTCCCCCAGGCCAAGCTCACGATCCGCCAGCTGGACCTGTCGTCGCTGCGCAGCGTGGCCGCGCTGGGTGAACAGCTGACCGCCGAGGGGCGTCCGATCGACATCTTGATCAACAACGCCGGCGTGATGGCCCCGCCCCGGCGGCAGCAGACCAGCGACGGATTCGAATTACAGTTCGGCACAAACCATCTCGGGCACTTCGCGTTGACGGGACGCCTGCTGGCGCTGCTGCGCGCCGCGGACTCCGCCCGGGTGGTCACCGTCAGCAGTATCGCCGCCACCCAGCGCAAACTCGACTTCGCCGACGTGAACGCCGAACACGGCTACCAACCCATGTACAGCTACGGGGTGGCCAAACTGGCACAGCTGATGTTCGCCGTGGAGCTGGACCGGCGCAGCCGGCTCGGCGGTTGGGGTCTGATGTCCAACGCCGCGCACCCCGGACTGGCCAAGACCAATCTGCTCAGCGGCGCCTCCTACGGCCGCAGCGCGCCGACTTTGCAGGCCCGGCTCACCCGGCTGACGTGGCGGCTGCTGCCGTTCATGTGGCTCGACATCGACGAGGCCGTCAAGCCGACGCTGTATGCCGCGGTGTCACCGGATGCGCAGGGCGCTCGCTACTATGGCCCGCGCGGGTTCTACGAAACCGCCAGGGGCGGCGTGACTTTCGCGCGCGTGCCGCCGCTGGCGCGCAGCGAGCCCGAGATGGCGCGGTTGTGGCGGCTCTCCGAACAGCTCAGCGGCGTCGACTATCCCGGCTGAACGGCAGCAACGACCACGAAGGGACGATGGTGCTGATGCCGGGGCGAAAGCAATTCCTGGGGATTTCAGCGTGACGGCCTCAGCGCGCGGATCGGTGATCGACATCCCCGACGAGCCGGACTGGGCGCGGATGCGCGCCGAGACCGGGGTCCGGTTGCGCGGCGCGATGGCCGACCACGGCGTCGACGCGTTGATCCTGCTGATGAACGGCTACGTGGGATATGCGACGGGAGCCAGCTGGCCGTTGCTGGACGCGGGCCTGTCCCACGTGGAGCGCCCGGTCGCCGTCGTGCTCGCCGACGACGAGCATCCGCACCTGTTCATGCCGTTCCGCAGCGGCGCATCCGCGGCATCACCGGTACCCGACGACCACCTGCACGGACCCGCCTACCTCGAATTCGACCACGGCGTCCAGGATTTCGCGCGGACGCTGGCCGATCTTGTCCCGCCACGGGGGCGCATCGCCGTCGACGAACTCACCGGGGCGATGCGCCGGGCCGCGGCCACCCTGTTTCCGTCCGGCCCGCCGACGGATGCGGCGACGGTGCTCGGCGCCGCGCAACTGGTGAAGACCCGCGACGAGTTGTCGTGTCTGCGCCGGGCCGCCCGGATCACCGAAGAGGCCATCGTCGACGTGCAGCGGGCGCTGCGGCCGGGGGTACGGCAGATCGACCTTTCGGCCACCTTCGTCCGCCGCGCATTCGAACTGGGCGCCACCACCAACATGCTGGAGGCGATCTGGCAGGTGATGCCGAGTTCGCGGGAAGCCGGGGTATGGACGACGCATGGCGATCTGGCGCTTCCGCTGCTGCCCACCGAGCGGGAACTGGCCGCCGGCGATGTGTTGTGGACCGACATCAGCATCACCTATGCCGGATACTGTTCAGACTTCGGCCGGACCTGGCTGGTGGGCCGGGAGCCCACGCCGCGGCAACAGGACCAGTTCCACCGCTGGCGCGACATCCTGGACGCCGTGCTGGCGGTGACCAAAGCCGGTGTCACGTCGGGTGATCTGGCGCGTGCGGCGATCGCCGCGAACGGCGGGCGCAAACCGTGGCTGCCGCATTTCTATCTGGGCCACGGCATCGGCACCTATCCCGCCGAAGCCCCGATGATCGGCACGGATCTCGGTGAGGAGTTCGACGACAACTTCGTCTTTCCCCCGGGCATGGTTCTGGTGCTGGAACCCGTGGTGTGGGAGGACTGGACCGGAGGCTATCGCAGTGAGGAGATCGTGGTGATCACCGAGGACGGCTACCTGCCGATCACCGACTACCCCTATGCGCCCTATGGCGACTGAGGTTCTGCCCGATGCCCCGGCGCTGCGGTCGGCACGCCGGCAACGGGCGCTGGCGGCGATGGATGAGCACGGCCTCGACATGCTAGTGTCGTGAGTTGTTAATCCGCGATCACTGGGTAGACTTGGGCTGTGCCGAGTCCGATTGCTGTGCCTGTGGTGTTGACCGATGACGAGCGTGAACAGTTGCAGGGGTGGGCGCGACGTCCGAAGAGCGCCCAGGCGTTGGCCCTGCGTTCACGCATTGTGCTTGCCTGCGAAGGGGATTCGAGTAACACCGCGATAGCACGTGATCTGGGTATCACGCGGGGGATGGTGACCAAGTGGCGTAATCGCTTTGCCGCTGACCGCATCGAGGGGCTGCTCGACCAGCCGCGCCCGGGCCGGCCCCGGGTGGTCGGTGATGAGCGGATTGAAGCGTTGATCACCGCGACGCTCGAGACCACACCGCCTGATGCCACGCACTGGTCGACGCGCTCGATGGCCGAGCATCTGGGGTTGAGCCAGTCGATGGTCTCGCGGGTGTGGCGGGCGTTCGGATTGGCTCCGCACAAACAGGATTCGTGGAAGCTGTCCAAGGATCCGCTGTTCGTCCAGAAGGTCCGTGACGTCGTCGGGTTGTATCTGAATCCGCCCGAGCGCGCGGTGGTGTTGTGCGTGGATGAGAAAACCCAGATCCAGGCGCTTAACCGCACCGCACCGGTGTTCCCGATGCTGCCCGGCACCCCGGCGCGCGCCAGCCACGACTACGTCCGCCATGGCACCTC
The DNA here is from genome assembly GCF_025821985.1 of Mycobacterium timonense. Taxonomy (NCBI): domain Bacteria; kingdom Bacillati; phylum Actinomycetota; class Actinomycetes; order Mycobacteriales; family Mycobacteriaceae; genus Mycobacterium; species Mycobacterium timonense. The sequence continues at coordinate 47,960 of NZ_JACKSY010000015.1, forward strand.
AAGCCTGTATGCCGCCCTGGATCTGGCCACCGGCCAGGTCATCGGCGCCCTGCACTCGCGCCACCGCGCCCAAGAATTTCTGGCCTTCCTGAAAAAGATCGACGCTCATGTCCCCGCCGACCTGGATTGCCACGTCGTACTGGACAACGCCTCCACCCACAAAACACCGCAGGTCAAACGCTGGCTGACCGCGCACCCACGCTTCGTCTTGCACTTCACCCCGACCAGCTCAAGCTGGCTCAACCTCGTCGAACGCTGGTTCGCCGAACTGACCACCAAAAAACTACGCCGCGGCACCCACACCTCGGTGCGCCAACTCAACACCGACATCCGCACCTGGATCCAAACCTGGAACGACAACCCGCGCCCCTACGTCTGGACCAAGACCGCCGATCAAATCCTGGAATCCATCGCCAACTACTGCAAGCGGATTAACGACTCACAACACTAGTGCTCGGCCGGCAGGCCAACGTCCGGTACGTCACCGGCGCGCCGCAGCTCTGGATAGCCGGAACGCGACCGTTCGGCCCGATGTGCGTGCTGGTGCGCGCCACCGGGGACATCTATCTGAACAGCACCGACGACGAGGGTGTCCCGGAGGAGATCGACCACGATCACCTGTACGGCCTGGCCTGGAATCCGGTGACGCTGATCGACGTGCTCAGGAAGGTCGAGGGCGCCGAATCGGCGCGGCGGGTCGGAACCGACGCGCTCACACCGACTTTCGCCGCCTTGCTGCCCGAGGCGTTCCCCAATGCCGAACTCGTGGACGCCGAGCCGGCGATGCGTGCGGCGCTGCGCATCAAGACGCCCGACGAAATCACCGCGATGGGTGCGGCGCTGCGCGTCGCCGAGCACGGATTGGCTGCTGCGCTGGCCGAATTGGCGCCGGGCGTGGCGGAGCGGACGCTGGCCGGGGCCATGATGGCGGCGATGGCCGCGGGTGGGGTCAGCACGCCGGCCACCCAGGATGCCGCGTGGGTGACGTCGCGGGAACGGCTGTGGCGGCGGGCCTTTTCGGGCGAGGTGCGCCCGGGTGACCTGGTGGCGTTCGCCGCCGGGGCGCTGGCCGACGGTTATGTGGCCGAGGTGGGCCGCACCTGGCCGGCCGGTGATACGGTCGGCGGTCAGGTTCGCGCGCTGTTCGGCCGGTCGAATGCGTTGTACGACAGGATGCTTGCCGCCTGCCGCCCCGGTGCGTCCACCGGTGATCTGCTCGCCGCCTATCGCGCTGTCGATGAGCCGGTACCGCCGATGCCGGTGGCGCACGGGCTGGGCCTCGGTTTCGATCCGCCGGTGGTGTCCGAAACACTGGCGGCCTGAGGAGAACGGGATCGGCTGGAGGCCGGCATGGTGTTGGCGATCACCGGCTACGTGTGGCAGCGCGGGATCGGCGCGGTGTTCCGCCGCGACACCGTCCACATCACCGAGGGTGGGGTGCAGGGAAGAGATCGTCGAGGTCTTCGATGCGCTGGATGCTGCGGTCGACCGCCTGGGCGAGTTGAGTTTTGACGCGTTGACACCGCGCGAGTGTCTATCGTTGTTGCAGCGTTGCGAGACGGTGCGCCGACGCCTGCCTGTCCCCGAGCATCAGCTGATCAATCATGTTGCGCGGCAAGCCAGCCCGGCGGAGTTGGGTGGCCGGCTTTCGCATGCGATCGCCGAGGCCACCCTGATCAGCCGCGCCGAGGCCGCCCGGCGGGTACACACCGCCGCTGACCTGGGCCCCGCGTCGGGTTGACCGGCGAGCCGTTGCCTCCGCTGCTGGCGGCCACCGCGGCCGCGCAACGCGCGGGGTGGTTGGGTCTCGAGCAGGTGGCGGTGATCCGCAAGTTCTGCCACCAGTTGGTGAGGGATGACAGCAGGGGAACAGCTACGCGCCGCGCTCGCCGCCGCGCTGGCCCGCGAAAGCGTCAAGCGCGGCGAAACCATCCGGTGGGACGAACGCGAGCAACAGCACATCGACGCTGCCTGCCGAGCTGCCGACGCCGTGCAGCTGCTCGATGAGCGGATCGAGGCTGAGCGCGCCGGCGAGGGCAATGGTTCGCTGATCGTGAAATACCTGGCTGAGCGTCGGCTGCAAGACGACAAGGTTTCCGAGCACCTAAAGTGGTTGCAGCTCGAGGAGTTTGCGCCGCTGAAGTCGCCGCAGCACGTGGCGGCTGGCCAGAAGCGCTGGGAAGGCGTGTACCGCGGACGGAAGGGGACGGCCTGATGCCTGTTGTGGTGAGCGATGGAAACAACCGCCAAGGCGGCGTTTACCAGGCTGTCCGCGCGGCGGTCGGGGGGACGCCCGCCTCCACGCCGAGCGCATCGCCGGGTGGTCGGTTGACTCCGCCGACTACCCATACCCGTTGCAGCGGATCCTCGACGCGCTGCGCGCGGGCGAACCGACGGACGTGCCCGGGTGGATGCTCCCGGAGGCTGTCCGCGGCATGGTCGGGACACGCAATACCGAGAATGCGCGGAACGCCACCTGTTTCTACGTCGCGGTGCTGCGGCCCGATGACACCGTCATATTCGAGCCGGACGACGGCTCCAAAATGGTCGAATACCTTAAGGTATGACCATTCTGCGGTGGTTGTGGCGGCTGCGGTGGCGGGTCGGTGCGGCGGCCCTGGCCGCCGTCAGGCGCGGGTCACGGCGCTGGAACAGCAGCGGCCGGTGATCGTGCGCGTAGGCGGGAGCAGCGGGTTCCGCTGGAAGTGAAGTGTTTAGCGTGGGGTGCCGCTGCGGTCATCTGCGTTGCCAGCGCGACTATCCAGCGCTTTCGACGTCCACGCTATCGCCCACAATAAGACGACGTATGAGAGTGCATAGCTTGGCGCCATGGCCCACACCGACCATGCTACCCAGTACGTCGCCGGCGAAAAGGGACGCCATTACGCCGACGAGAAGCGCTATGTAAGCGTGCTCGCGTTTCTGTGAAATCTTGCCGCTAGCCCGTTGAGTGAAGTACCAGATCCCTACGGCAACTACGGCTATTGCAGAGGCAATAAAACCGACGACTATCCAGACTGGAACAGACTTGCTGGGGTTGAGGCGAGTTGAATGGAACACCATGTCGACGGCAGTAAGCGCGGCGACATACAGCGGCAGAATGAGCACGGCCCGTTTCATGTTAATCACTTCATCCACCCCGGTATCGGTACATCGGCGCATTCGGCTGCGCCTTCTAGGGCCGCTTTGACAGGGGCTTCCTCTACCCCCTTCGCGAACCCGCCGACAAAGCCGAGGACGGCCCCGGGCAACGCCCCTGCGCCGGCGAACTCGGGAGTGGCTATTCCGCCACCTGCCGCACCGACGATCGCACCCTTGATGCCTGTCTCGAATCCGCCTTTAACCATGTCCTTGCCGACGTTAGCTTTCACCTGACCCCCTACACACTGCCCGAAGCTCGGTTGAGGCGGCACGCTAGGCATCGGTCCTGGCGCTGGCTGAGGACCGGAGTCTGGTCGCGGACCGAATGCCGGCATAGGTGTGGCAGACGGCTGCGCTTGCTGGCCGGGTGACGTCAGAGCTTGCTTGTACTGGTCCAAGAAGCTGGGCTGCGGTCCCGCGGGTTGCGGCTGCGGCTGCGGTCCCGCGGGTTGCGGCTGCGGTCCTCCGTCTTGTTTGAAGTAATCGACTAACTTCGCGCCGTTGTTGCGGTTCGATCCCGGCGTGGTGCGGTTGTCGGCCGGTGTGGCGTGGCCGGAGCCCGGTGTCGGCGCAAAGCCGCCGCCGCTGAGACCAGCGGTAGCGGCGGTGAGTTGGCCTGAGACCTTGGTGTCCGCCGCGTCGAGTTGCTCGGCGCGCAACCGGAGGTCAGCGGCGAACGCTTCGGCCTGGGCTTGGCGTGCGGCGCGTTCTGTCGGGCTGGTGCTGCGGGTATCGGTGACCGAAAGGTCTTCTCCGACAGTGAATCCCGCGTTCTGGGCGTCTTCGACGCCGTACAGGACTCGCCGTTGGGCCGCGCTGATGTCGCTGGCGCCGTTACGGGCTATCCCAGCTGCCTGCCGTAGCAGGTCGGCTTTGCCACTGACGACAGATAGGTCGGCTCCGGTGCGTTGCCGCAGCGCGTCGCCGCCGGCGCCGTGCCAGGTGATGGATTGCGCCTGGTTACGCATGGTGAGGAAGGCGTCTTCCCAGCGATCGGCGGTTTGCGTCCAGAAGGCGGCCGCGTCGATGAGGTGCTCGGTGCTCCACGCCTGGATTTGCGACAGGGTTGCTGGCATCTACACCACCGTCACTCCGGCGATGTTGGACATGTCGGCCGCCGAGGTGGCCTCCTGCGCCGTGTATCCGTCGGCCGCGGTCGTGACCCCGCCGACCGTTTCCTGCGTCCGCGCGGTGAAGGCCGCTGCGGTGACACCGATCGCCGCGTTGACGGCGTTCACGGCCGCCGTCGTGGCCTGGAACGGTTGCCCCGGCGACGGCGGCGCCCCCACGAGCTGGGAGGTGAGCGCTTCCCACTGGCCGGCTGTAGCTACCAGCTCGGGCGGGAGAACCTGCATTGAACCTTGCCCCATAACCGCCTGAGTTTATGCGGGTCACAGGTGGATTGCTATGCACAAGGCGGCTGGCGACACGTACCCCGGGGCGGCGCCGGCGGTAGCGGGCGGGGGGCGGCGGCAGCGGCCGGCGCCACCACACAAACGGCGGCCATCGCGGCGACGCCGGCCAGCCACCAGCGGATCATCGGTTCCGCTCCCCGAGTACTGGCCCAGCAGCACAGCGCCGAACAGGACAGCGGTTATCGCGCCGGCGGCGAGACCGACCGCCGCAGCGACATAGACGGCCGCGCAGAAGGTCACTGCGGCGGTCACTGCAACCGCTGCGGCGATGCGTTCGGGCCAGCTACGGCGGCTCACAGTGCACGCCCTGCGGGGTGGCGCTGCTTGGCCGCGTCGATCGCCTGGCGGCGTTGCGCGGAGCGCAGCGCGTTGCCGGACTGCATGAGGACCGACGCCGCGTCGAACAGCCTGGCGTGGTCACCGCACGACCCGAGGTCGACACCGACGCTTGCGTACACGTCGTAGCGGGCCTCGCCGGCCGCGAAGTCGTGCCGTTGCAAGACAGCTCGCGCGAGTCCGGCCTGGGCTTGACCCCGTTTGGTGGACACAGGGTTAGGCGGCTTGTGCCGTCTGAGTGAATCTATTCTCGTAGTCGACGGGGCTGATCATACCGAGGGCCGAGTGACGGCGGCGTCGGTTGTAGACC
>NZ_JACKSY010000016.1:0-12129 GCF_025821985.1 Mycobacterium timonense
GATCAACCTCGCCCGACTCGGCGAACCCAACTGGGGTGAACAGAGTCCCGCCGGGAGTGGCCCGGTGGCAGGACGTGGAGCCACGCATGAGACCGAACCCGCGCCAGCGGGCGACGCAGCAGGCGATGAAGCGTCAACCCCGCACCACCACCCGGTGGATCAGACGGGGACCGCCTCACCGCAAGGCGAGGCTGCCTGATGGAAAAGTGGACTCACATTCGCTCACCAAAAGGCAACGGATCAGTGCAGCCCGGCAGAACACACGTGACCGTGCCGATGCTCAGATCCGCGCAGAACTTCGCGACGACGTACCGGGGGCGGATACGGCCAGCGGCGAGGACCCGTAACGGTTGGCGAAAAGCCACCACGAAACATGTTGAGGGGGGAATGGATTCATGGTGTCAGATGGTCTGCTGCGCGAGATCGCCGCGCAGTTCGCAACGGTCACCGATAAGGAACTGATCCGTCGCATCAATCGCGCGCCGGACTTCGGATATGACGACGAGGCGATTGAGCTGAGCCGGCGACTTCACGAGCGTGGACGAGACTGGCGGTGGGCCCGCAACTCCCATGGCCACGATGTCGTCGAAATCTTCGACATGGCAACCGGTAAGGCCATCCCCGACGATTCAAGTGGCTCCGAGCGCAGCAGCGACTCATGACCATCGGGGAGTCTTACGCCGGATCGGCGCTGCATCTATCCAGCGCAACAACTCGAATAGCAGGTTCGCGAAGCGTTTAGCGCCAAAGCAGAACACCTGTGCGACAACAAGATAAACCGGGGGGATAACAAGTGGACGACACAATTCAAGTCAGCGTGGCACACGTCAGCGAGGACTACGCACGCCGTGACATCGCCAGCGTTTACGACGGCGGGGGCCGTGAGATCGAGCCTGCCACGGCAGTCACTATCGCGTCCTGGTGGCAGTCTCCAGGTGGCATCGGCAAGGCATTAGCAGCGTTCGCGAGCGGTAGCCCGGTGTCACGCCAAGAACTGCTCGACGACATCGCAGCCACCCGCACCGAACACGGCTACCACACGCTTGCCATGCTGCCGCGCGACCGACACGCGCTTGACTGTCTGTCGACATTCGTCCTGCGCCACTGCTGAGTCCGGCGGTGACCGGGAAGTCCTGCGGAAACGCCCCAGGTTTGCTTCAAAACCGGCCGCCCATGCGCGTCGCGGCCGCAGAAGTGTCGGTGGGTGTGCCGACAATGAATGAAAGCGTGGACAGAAGGGGGACCACGCCTACACAGCTGGGGGGCGCGATGTCGGCGTTGGTGTTCCTCGACACCGAAACCGACGGACAACATCAGTCCTGCCGGCCATGGGAGATCGCGTTGATTCGCCGTGACCAGGCTGGTGAGCACGAGCTCACCATCTTTGTTGACGTCGCAGACCTCGACCAGGCATACAGCGATCCCGCAGCCTTGCAAATCTCCGGATTCCACACGCGACACCCACAATTCGGAGCGCCGCTGCACGCCGGCCAACAGGTCTTGGCGGAGGCCGCGGCGGCACGCGCCGTGTGTGATTGGACTGCCGGTGCAAGCGTCTTCGGGATAAATCCCGGCCTCGACCATGCCTGCCTGGTGGCGATGCTTAGCCGCCACGGACTGGTTCCCCAATGGTTCTACGAACCGCAGGATGTTGCGGCGCTCGCCAAGGAACACCTGCTGACCCGAGGAGTGATGCCGGCCCACGATATCGAGCTGCTCTCGCAGCAATGCGGTGTCGTAGTCCCGGGGCCGCAGCGTCACACGGCCCTCGGTGACGCCAGGTGGGCCTGCCGATGGTTCGACCAGCTGGCTTACGAGGCGCAGGTGGTCAACCGATGACGCGAAAACACCAAGTCCACCAATGATACGAGTAATCAAGGAGATCGGATGTCGACAACACCTGCCGCTACATCGGCCGCGGACCTCGTCTCCGAACTGCGCGAACGGGGTTACCGCGCCGAGCTGTTCCCGGCGGACCCACCTCACACGAAGGTGGATGCGGTAAACGTCTGGTTCCACCCGCGCGACCGGTACCCGAGCGACACCGCATGGGCGCCCTATGAGAAGGACGGGTGGGTTTGGGGGCGCAACTTTGAGTACCACGCGTCTGCGGATGCATCCGTCACAGTCCTGGCCGATCGGGTGTTGGCGACACTCACGCCGCGCGGCTGAGTTCACCAACGGGTCGAAAAGTTAACCAGTGCAAGGGAGAAACCGATGAGCCAGGCCTGCGGCGGCGCGGTTCTCGATCGCGCCAAGGTTCTACATCGATCGAGTGGGGAAATTGGCTCGGCGCAATGGCGTGGATGCGCAGCGGCGGTGTGTCGGGAAAACGGGGTGGACGAGCTGCATGTCGAACAACTCGTTGACGTGATGCGGCATGCCCACATCCAGGCGTTGCGGCAGGCGTGGAGCGATGCTGAGGCGGCCGGGCGCACCCGGGGCCGCGGATTATCGATGAGGGTTGTGCTGCTCGGTGGTGAGAAAGGGCCGTGGGAGATCGCGGCCGAGGCCGCGCAGGCGGCAGCCCTCCACTACCTCCGACAGCTGCGAAGCACATGAAGGTATGGAGATCCAACTGATGCGTGCCTCAGAGGCCAGCCCACGGTTCTGGAACGTCGACGACGGCAAAGGCAGGCGATGGACCGTCCGCTCAACCGGGTTCGGCGGCCATGTCATTCTCAACAGCCGCGGCCAGGTTGTCAGCACGAGCGGCGCAACCGGTCGCCGCATTCTCGCCGCGGTCCGCCAGATCACAGTCCGGTGAACCTAAGGAGTGGAGCGATTGTGAGCGTATTGCCGCTAACCCAGCTGGGGCGCGACGGCGCTTCTCCGCGCGATACGAGCAGACAGCGCCTCGGTGGCACGACGAAAGCCGCCTCATGAAGCTAAGGCACATTTCGCTGGCGGCGGCTGTCGCCTCAGCAGCCGTCGTTGGTTGGACGACGCTTGGCGGTGGCGAGCACCAGGCTCGCAGTACCGACCATCCGGCACCAGCCGCCAGCGGCAGCGGCGTCAGAGAGTTGCTTGCGAAGGTCACCATCGTCGAAGAACTGACCCAAGTGCCGGGCTATGAGCGAGGGTGCGGGATAGATAAGACGACGAAGCACAAAGAAGCGTGCGTGTTCGGGCCGGCCTGGAACGATCCCACCGATCACTCCGGCTGTGATACCCGCTCGCGAGTGTTGCGTGCGCAATTGCAGGACGCCGCGTTCAAACCCGGCACCAACGGGTGCAAACCAGTTAGCGGGTGGCTCATCGACCCCTACACCGGGCAACGAATCACAGTGCAGCAGACCAACATTGACCACATCTATCCATTAGCGCGAGCATGGAGTGCTGGGGCGTGGAATTGGGATCTGCGCCAGCGCCAGATCTTCGCGAACGATCCCAGCAACCTGGTTGCCGTTTCAGCGGCCGCTAACAAGCAAAAAGGCGACTTAGGTCTCGACCACTGGCTGCCCAGCAACCAAGGTGACCGCTGCAACTATGTGCGCCAGTACCTTTCGACTGCCGTGAAGTACCGCTTAGAGATTACTGTAGGCGATCGAGCCGCGGCCCTGAATGCGTGCACAGGAGGCGGCACGTGATAACACGCCAGCACGCCGTGGACGGATCACATTATGCCCGTGAGTGGTTGGCCGCAGCGGTGAATCTGACCGTCTTCAGCACGCCAGACAGATTGGAGGCCCCGAATGTCGCCTGACTCGTCGAACCACAGGCAGCCAAACCATGCCCATGCCTACTGGCAGTTACCCAGTCGCAGCCTCACCGGCGGATGCCTTGTCGTGATCGGACTGGGAATGCTGATGTACCTATGGGGGCGCCTCGGCCACCCCGCGGTTTGGGAACCGCTGTCGCTGCTGTGGCCGGTCGGCATCGCCGCGTTCGCGGTCGGGCTCGGCTTCGTCATCCAGAAACCCCCGCCGCCACACCAGCTTCCGCCTACACCCGGGGCGGGTGAGCCGCCGATACCGGTGGTGGTAGCCGAGCCGCCGCCGTCATACGGCAATGCCGATCTCGACCGCGTGAAACAAGTGGTGATGTCAAGCAATCTGCCGCTAGAACTGCTGCCCGACGAAAGCGACATCGACGCCAAAGGCGTTCTTCAAGCCTACAAGCTCATCGCCACCCGGCCGGGATACTTCGGGGACAAACGCGCATCGACGATCGTCATCACCAAACTGGAAACCGCCGTCGACGGGGACTGGGAAGTCGACGTCGACCCCAAACGCGACATCGTCTCGGCGGCCCGGAAAACCCCGTTCCCACAATTCATTCCCCCGCCAGAACCCACGTGGATCGCCACCAGCGCAGCCGACGCAACCGCCCACTACCGCCACTTCAAATTCCGTCTTGGCGTCAACGAACGCAACGAACCGCTGGAATACTCGCCGATCGACTTTCCCCACATGCTTGTCATCGGCGGCACTGGCGCCGGCAAAAGCGTCTTCGTGCGAACCTTCCTCGAGCCATTCCGCGCCGCGGGCTGGCCCCTGTTCATCTCAGACGGCAAGAAAAGCGACTACGCCAGCCTAGGCATGGTCGCGCAGGTTGTGATGATCTCCTCCGACACCGCCGAACACGTCCGGCTGCTGCACGCGGTCGCCGAGGAGATCCACCGGCGCGCCGACATCGCCCAGCAACGCAAGATCCAACACGACCCAGACCCGTTCGCATTCGCACCTTGGCTGGTGATCCTCGACGAATTCGCCTCCGTGCGCGCCGATGTCGAAGGCCTCTACAGCGCATTCGAGGACAAGGACAGTGGCTACCTTGCCGACTTTCTCTACGTGGCCCGCAAAGGCCGCGAGTTCCGCGTGCACATGGTGCTGCTGACTCAGGATCTCTACGACAAAACCATTCCCGGCGACGCCCGCGGCAACTTCAAACTGATCGTCTCATTGGGGGCCCCCACAGAGATGACGCTGAAAAAAGCGTTCCCCCGCGAGCTGCAGGACAAAGCGCGTCGGTTGGGGCAGCGGATCACCGCGCACGGCCGCGGTCTCGTCGCCGACCCCGAAGCGGCCACAGTTGTCGAGTTCCAGGGCTACTTCGGCTACACACCCGGCAAAGACATCGAGGGCCCCGACGCACCGGAGGTATTGCGGCCTGCCTGGCGGTCCTACCGCGACAACGTTTCCAACCGGATCCCCCGCCTGTACAGCCGGCAATGGTTCGCCATCGAAAAACCAGAAGATCTCGACGAACCCATCAGCGTCCTCAACTCGCTGCCGATGGTCAACCTCGACAACCCCGACGGCACTCCTAACCCGGCGATGCTCCAGTACGACAAGAAACACCCCAGCTACAACGGACTCGGGCGGTCGGCCGACCATCGCGGGGCATTGCTCGAACTCAACCCGCCCACCGCCCAAAACCCGCTTGCAACAACGGATATGGCAGGCGGCGAACAAGTGCCAAATTCTGACGACTAAGGGGGAACAACACTGATGGATGTCTATGTCATCGAAGGACGCGAACTTGAACAAGTCTTGCAGGCACTGACATGCGACCCAGACCGCAAGCCCTACAAGTTGTCGATCTTCGTTCAAGACGGAGTCGCGTTCAAAGTCAACGAATCCGTGTGGTCACCACCGTTCGGGCACAAACAGCAATGACCATCCCATGCCCTCCGCTGAGGCGAGTTGCCCACCGCAACGATCCGCGGTGGATGCCGGAAGGCCCTAGGGCAACAACAGATAGGAACACCACATGTTGAATATCCACATCCCCTACGCGCCCGCCGACCCCGGCGAGGGATGGGACGAGGAGCAGCAGGAGCAGAACCTCACGGTCGCCGACGCGACCGAGTTCGCGTGGGACGGCTGCCACAAGATCTACCTGATCCGGTCTGCAGAAGAGCGGGCCCAGCTGGTCGAGATGGGCTACGGCGAAGGCGGCAGCGAGATACTGCCGATCTCCGAACTGCCCGAAGTTTGGGGCTACACCTGCGGACTGCGTTTCATCAGCAGCGGCGACCTCACGCAACACTACGTCGAGCAATGCTTGCGTGACGTCGAAGTCACTTGGTTGTCCGACAACTGACTGAATTGCTCACTGCCACCTCAGGGTTGTGCTCACCGACGCGGCCGCACGACTCAGCACCTTACGCCAAACAACCTGCACCGCTGCGCACCCAGCCATCACCCAGCCTTGGACACAGCAACGCAGCATCCCCCAACCAAGTCGCCGGGATCTGCCACGCCGCCCACAGCGCAGCGACCGCGGCAAGCGCCCACTTCGACGAAACCACACAGCAACATGTTGCCCAACAAAACGCAACCCGGTTAGAAGGGAACATCCATGCTGGAACTCGAGGAAATTGATCCGAGTGACGACGACCTCGTCGCGACCGAAATAGCCGAACGACACGCTGTGATCGACCGATTGCACGGCGAGATACAGCAACTCGAGCTCGCGGCGCTCAAAACCGCGCTGCAGCGAGGATAAAATCCCGAGTATCAGAAGGCATCACGGAGGGACAACTATGGGGGGGATAGAACCGGTTGACTTGCCGGAAACGAACCTGATCATCGGAGAAAATTGGCCGCACTACGACGAGACCGCCTACGCGCGGGAAGCGGATAGCCAACGCGTCTACGCGCAGCAGTCGGGCACCGCAGCCCAAGCAGCACTAGCCGCGGCCGACTACACAAAACCAGGCTTCCAGGGGGCCGCCGGCACCGAGCTCACCCAACGGCTCACTGACCGCCACCACGCCCACACCGAAGACGAAACGAGACATCACAACGTAGCCGGATGGCTCGATCTGGCCAACCAGAACATCACCTGGGCGAAGAACACGATGAACACCGCCACCACGGACTACCACCGCTCCTATGAGGATGCCGCACGCCGCGCCATCGAAGAGACGTGGACCCAACAACAACTCCGCGACGTCAAAGCAATCCTGGTCCAGCAAGCCCAGAACAAGGTCGCTTCAACGCGATCGGCGTTCGACGACAATCATGCGGCCATTGCGGCAGGAATCGCCTCCGGTGCGCCTCCCGTCGCGCCCAAAGGCCTGCCAGCTGCGGCGATTACCCATCCGCCAGCCACCGTCGTCGAAGCCTGACCGAGCAGCCTTTCCCGTTTTGCGCACAGGAAACAGCGAACTGCCCTGGCGGCGTGTCCACGCCACGAGGCCGGGCCACAGCCCGATACCGTCGACTCGGGCGGTCACAGACGCCCGCAATCGGGGCGCATTGGGGGGGAACAATCGCATGGCACTGATACGCGACTACATCGTCGTCACCGAAGACGGAAACAAGCACACTATCGCCGCCGAAGGGCCCCACTCCGCGCTGGAATACTTCTACGCACGCGACCTCGACGGCGAGCAGCCGATGCCAATCGGTGTCTTCGAAGCCGGAAACACCTACATCGGTTCGCTGACCTAACACCGCCCCCGCACCGAGGGCAGCAACCGAGCCGCCGCACCCTCGACCAAGCCGAGTACCCGGCCGGCCTAGGCAGCGAAAACCACTCGCGCGCACCAACTGTCGCTCCTCACAACCGGTGAAGAGCCAGCCGGCAGTCAGCAAATTATTCGACACACCAGGAGAGACAATGGCACTCGATGCAGACGAACGCTACGCCGTGATCGTGGTCGACCGGCATACCGGGCAACCAACCCGGCAAGGCATCTACGACGCTGACCGAGCCCACGCCGTCGCCGATGAATGGAACGCCACGCATCCGCGGACCGCGTTCGTCGTCGGCCTGCACCCGGAAAACAGCCAGTAATCAAGAACCGGTCGCGCGACGGGCGCAACCACCCCAAGGTGGCCGAATAATCAGTTGGCAATCCCCAGCGCCGCTGCTAATAATGGAGGGCTCGGCCCAGGCTGGGCTCGCACAAACAGCGAGAAAGTCCAACGTCCCCCAGGGCCAAACCACCACGATGACAAACACCACCACCATGCCCGCTTGGGCGCGCCAGCCGCAAGGCGCGCCCGCCGCCGGCGCGGCGACTACAAACAAACGAGACAACACCGCCTCAGTTGCGGAGATCCTCGCCGCCGAACCGCCACCCGTGCGGCGAGCGCTCGAGGTCCTCGGTCAACTGCTCATTGGCGGGTTGCCCGAACACGAAACGGCGCGTGCCTTCCTACGCCGCCACCTCGAGGCCGACGTCGCGCACCTGGTGTGCGAGACGCGTCGACTCTCGCCCGTCGGACATATCACCGCGGGCCTTGCAGTCGCCGACCTGATCGACGCGCACCAGCCCGAGCTGGGACCCGGTTCCGGCGACGATCCCCCAGAATGGGGGGCCGTCGACATCGGGGACAAGCACTACACGCCCCCCACAAGCCTCTCGGCGTTCTTCTCTGCCGGCGCACTCGGGCCAGCACCAATCGTGCTGCAAATCACCGATTCCGACATCTGGCGCACCGACGACGGCGCGTCGCTGCGCGCCTACACCCGCCCGGGTGACCGCGCCCACGGCCGCGCAGTGATCGAACAGGTTCTGGCTGCCGCCAACGGGGATAAGAACCTCTACCGGGGAAAGTTTCTGAAGGTATCGGCGAGCCGCGGCCTAACCTTTGACGTCACCCCAGCGCCGACTCTGGCTCGCCGCGACCTCGTGCTCCGCGAGGACATTTGGGCTGAGATCGACCTCAACATCGCGTCGGTAGCGACCGCGAGATCCCGCATGAACGCGCTGAAGTTGGGATGCCGGCGAGGAATCCTGCTTGCCGGGCCACCCGGCGTCGGCAAAAGCGCGGTGTCGCGGGTCGTTGCCGCCGAACTGCTCGGGGACTTCACGGTGATGCTGGTCGACGCGCGCGCAGGAAGTGGCCTGCTATCTGACGTCTACGCCGAAGCGGTGAAATTCGGGCCGACCGTGGTCATGCTCGAAGATATCGACTTGCTGATCGACAGTCGCCGCTCCGGGCGCGGCGACCGCGGCCGGCTCGCGGAGTTCCTGGCAGTCATGGACACCGATCCTGACGCCCCGATCTTGACGATCGCTTCCACCAACGACGTCTCCACCCTCGATGCCGCCGCGGTCCGCGCGGCACGGTTCGACTCAATCCTCGAGATCGGATACCCGGACAAAGCGGCTGTCGCACAGATTTTGGCCACCTACCTGCACGCCACCGCGGCCGCAGCGGATGTGGACGTCGCCGCGGTAGCCGCCGAAGCGCCCCGCGACATCACCGGCGCAGATCTTCGAGAAGTCGTCCGCCGCACCGTCCTAGCCAACAGCGGAGAGATCACGACTGCGGGACTGCTGGAGACTGTGCGGTCGGGCCGCTTCCGACCCGCAATGCCCAGTGGAAACTACCTGTGATGACGAAGTAACAACGGGTGGGACCAGCGGAAGCGGATGCGTGGGTGAGCGAAACGTCAGGTGATCCTGTTCGAGTGGTGGTTGCCGGCGACTGGGACGGCAACCAACGCTGGGCCGCACGCGTGATCAACTACGCGGCCGATCACGGCGCTGCTTTCGTGGTGCAGTGCGGCGACTTCGGCTATCACGGCAACCGCGGCTGGACGGATGTCTATCTGTCCCACCTCGATTCAGTCCTGGCCCGGCGCGGCGTCGAACTCTACTGGGTCGACGGCAATCACGAGAATCATCGGCTGCTCGCGCAAATCCCCATCGATCCCGAAACCGGTCGGCGGCCGATCACCGACTACATCAGTCACCTCCCACGCGGACACCGATGGTGTTGGCGCGGGCAGACCTGGCTGGCGCTAGGCGGTGCACATTCCGTGGACCGCCGGTGGGGACGACAAGGCCGCGACTGGTGGCCCGAAGAAGAACTCAGCGCCCAAGACACGGCTCGGGCAATACGGGGCGGGCCCGTCGACGTCATTGTCGCTCACGACTGTCCCGCCGGCGTCGCGATACCCGGTCTGGATCGCCCGTCCAGCTGGCCCGCCGAAGACCTCGCCGCCAGCGAGGAACACCGCCGCCGTCTCCAGTCCGTCGTCGACGCCACACGCCCACATGCCCTGTTTCACGGTCATTTTCATCGCCGCTACAACAGTGAGTACATCTCCCCGGACGGCACTCGAACTCGGATCGTCGGCCTGGCCGAAGACGGCACCGTATCGCTGAACGCCAACTGCGTGCTCCTCGACCTACCGATGCGTAGTGAGAGCGAAGAGAATTGAAAGTCTGCGGTTTGCGCCTTCGGCGTTGCTGCTGTTGCAATGAGGCTCGCTGATGCGAGGATGGTTCACAGGGGGGCGCGGCGAAATGGTCCGACGCCTGGTAAGTGAGAGGCGAGAATTCGGACATGGCAAGATTTCAACCGCGCAATTACCGCGTCGCTGCAGGCCAGCTGCAAGGCCTCGCGCTGGCGCTGCAGACCAGCACCGCAGACGCGCAGACCGCCCTTCAAACCGTTGTGGGCGAACTCAACTCGCTCGCAGGTGATAGATCCAGCCCGACGTTGCAGGGACTTGCCGAACTCGCCGACAGAGTGCAGACGGCAGGACCGGGATCAGTGACGCCCGAGGCTGTCGAGAATATCGCGCATACATTGCTTGAGGTGGCTGACCGGGAAGAACAGGCTGAAGCTCAGATCCGCAACATCTGGCACTGAGAACGCCACGAGAAGGCCGACCGTGGCCGCCGCCAACCGCGTTACTGCCCACCACCAAGACACCAGCGTGGGCGCGCTGCGCGCCGCCCGCGGTTGCCTGGCGGCGGGTCGGTGTCGTCGGCGAAACGTGGTACCGGAGATAACCCACCGCCTTTGGCGCGGCAAAGTCAACTAATGCCATGATCAGCGGCATGGAACGAACCTTCGAACAGCTGGTCGCCGAGGCCGATTCCGTATCAGTTGCGGGCTGGGATTTCTCCTGGCTGGACGGCAGGGCCACCGAGGAGCGCCCGTCGTGGGGATACCAACGGCTGCTGCGTGGCCGCTTGGCGAAAGTGCAATCTGCGCTGGACCTCTACACCGGCGGCGGAGAGGTCTTAGCGGGCGCTCGCCCCTTTCCACCAACCATGGCCGCCATCGAACCGTGGCCGCCGAACATAGGGATGGCTACCCAGCTACTGCATCCGCTGGGAGCTGTCCTGATCGCCACCGGTGACGAGCCGCCACTGCCATTCGCCGAGGCTGCATTCGATCTGGTGACCAGTCGCCACCCCTCGACAGTCTGGTGGGACGAGATCGCCCGAGTGCTCAAACCAGGCGGTGCCTACTTCGCCCAACACGTCGGCGTCATCTACCTGCAGACCCTCAGGGAGTATTTCCTGGGCCCCCAACCTCAACAGCGGATTCGCGGGCAACTGGACCCCGATACCGTCCGCACCGAGGTCGCAGTAGCCGGCCTCGACGTCGTCGACCTACGACACGAGCAGATACGCCTTGAGTTCTTCGACGTCGGCGCCGTGATCTATTTCCTACGCAAATTGAGCTGGGTCGTCCCCGGGTTCAGCGTCGCCGAACACCACGACAAGCTGCTAAGCCTGCACAAACGGATCCAAGCCGAGGGAAGCTTCATCACCCACAGCTCCCGAGTACTGATAGAGGCTCGCAAGCCAGACTAACGCCGTGCCCGGCGCCTAAACTCCAACCTCAAGGGGATTACGCGATTCGCGATTGCCAGGAGGTCCCGTTCGTGGACGAGCCGCCGGTCGGCGACACGACCGCGGATTGGCGTGCCGCCTCCCAGTTCGGCCCTTACCTGCTGAAGCGCCTGCTGGGCCGGGGCGGGTTCGGCGAGGTGTATGAGGCCTACGACACCAACAAGAACCGCACCATCGCGCTGAAACTGTTGCCGGCGTCGATGTCGGCGAACGCGTTGTTTCGCCAGCGGTTGTTTAGAGAGGCCAGCACCGCCGGCAGGCTCAGCGAGCCGCATGTGGTTCCCATCCACGATTACGGGGAGATCGACGGACAACTTTTCATCGATATGCGGCTGATCCGGGGCACCGACCTGCGCACCGTGCTCGATGAGGGCGGGCCGCTGGATCCCGCGCGGGCCGTATCGATCGTCGGACAGATCGGTTCGGCTCTCGATGCTGCGCATGACGAGCAGATCGTGCACCGCGACGTCAAACCCGCCAACATCCTGCTCGCCGAGGAGGACTTTGCGTGCCTGGTCGACTTCGGGTTGGCCAACGCCGCGACCGACGCCAAACTCACCACGGCAGGC
>NZ_JACKSY010000017.1:0-2478 GCF_025821985.1 Mycobacterium timonense
CCACCTAGCCACGCCGGTTCCCCGCCCCAGCCAACACCGGGGTATCCCGGCCGGTTTCGACGAGGTCATCGCCCGCGGGATGGCAAAGAACCGCGACGACCGCTACCCACGAGCCGGGGAGCTCACCGCCGCCGCCCGTCAAGCATTAGCCAGCGCACCCCAGCACCACGGCGACACGTCTCCCACAAGCACGCCCGCCGAGGCGGCCGATCCCACCGTCACGGCCGCCACCACAACAGCGCCGCCACGCGCCAGCCACCGCCGCACGATCACCCTACTCACTGCCGCCACTGTCCTCACCCTGGTCGCAGCCACCGCAATCCCTTACTGGATCAGCCACCGCCACCACACGCCCGTCACGCCGCCGCCCAGCACCATCCTCGCCAACGTCACCGCCACCATCCCGGTCGGCAAGCACCCGGAAGGCGTAACTGTCGACCCCACCACCCACACCGCCTACACCGCCAACTACGGCGACAACACCACCTCCGTGATCGACACCAGCACCCACACCGTCACCGCCACCATCCCGGTCGGCAGAGGCCCGCTCGGGGTAGCCGTCGACCCCACCAGCCACACCGTCTACACCGCCAACAACCGCGACGACACGGTGTCGATGGTCGACACCAACAACAGCCGCTCGGCCGCCGCTACCACTATCCCGGTCGGCACCAACCCGTGGGGCATAGCGGTCGACCCAACCACTCACACCGCCTTCGTGGCCAATAATTGGGACAACACCGTGTCGGTCATCGACACCAGCACCCACGCCGTCACCGCCACCGTCCAAGTCGGCAAGCATCCGGAATGGGTGGCGGTTGACCCCAGCACACACACCGCCTACATCACGAACAACAGCGACGGCACGGTGTCGGTCATCGATACCAGCAACCACACCGTCACGACCTCCACCATCAATGTGGGCAACGGTCCGCTTGGGGTCGCCGTGGACTCCACCAGCCACACCGCCTACACCGCCAACTATGGCGACAACACCGTGTCGGTTATCGACACGGCTAGCCGTACAGCCACCGCCACCATCAAGGCTGGCACCAACCCGTGGGGTTTGGCCGTCGACCCGACCACTCACACCGCCTACACCACCAACAGCACCGACGGCACAGTGTCGGTCATCGACACCACCACCAACACCGTCACCAGCACCATCCGCGTCGGCAACCGATTGTGGGCAGTGGCGGTCGACCCCGCTACCCACACCGCCTATACCGCAAACAGCGACAACACCGTATCGGTCATCAAACCAGCGCACTAATACCACGCAAAGGCCGGGACTGTC
Organism: Mycobacterium timonense; assembly: GCF_025821985.1. NCBI lineage: Bacteria > Bacillati > Actinomycetota > Actinomycetes > Mycobacteriales > Mycobacteriaceae > Mycobacterium > Mycobacterium timonense. The sequence goes on from NZ_JACKSY010000017.1 coordinate 1,298, forward strand.
ACTGGGACCGCTGACTGCCCCTCGATCAATGCCGGTGCCACGCAAGGAGATGCCCGTATGGCCGCCGGTCAGGAAATCACCTGCACCCGGTCGCCTTATTGCTTGATGGTGTCGCGACGATTTCGGTGACGTCGCCGCATCGGCTGAACGCCGCTAACTGCGTGCTCATCTACCTACCGCTGCACGATGCGAGCGACAGGAATTGAAGTTCGGCGGTTTCCACGCCTGCGGCCAACCCAGGGGGTCGACGTCAAATGAGTTGCGTCCGCGTGGTATTCCAGGTCGCTATCTAGGCCTCACCAACACGTTAGACGCGCGAAAGCGGCTGCGGTGCTGGACTGTTGGGATTGTTTCGCTACGGCTGTGGTGATTCGGGGATCGAGGCGAGGGTCGGAGCTCCAGTGCGATGGCGGGGGAGTGAACACCATGGCTTCCTCTGCCGGCGTCAACGCAGCTGGCGGCTCGGGTGCGTTGACGCGCCGATTAGGCATGCCGCGTAGCCAAGTCCACTCGGTCGGTCCGGCTCCGGCGGCCAGGTAGCTGGCCTCGGTGAGCACGCAGGTGGCGTGGCAGGCATGCCAGATGGCGATCATCCATGGGTGCTTGGGATTGATTAGTCGCTGCGCGGCGCATAGCCCCCAATGCGCGTAGACGGCGTGAGCCTGCTCCATCGCGCAGTGATACCAGGCATTGAGCGCTTCCGGCCCGCCGGCCTCCCACGGCTGCGGCGGCAGGGCGGCGAGCTCGATAGCCGCCGCCCGGACGTCAACAACCCTCTCGTCCCAGGGGCCGTCACCGAACTGTGTCGGCAGGCGCTGCCGCCAGTCGTCGTCGAGGTGCCCTAGGCGTGCCGCCCACAGCACCGGCAGCAGCAGCCAGGCCCGCGCTATCAGATACCGGCCGGCGTGGGGCGGGTGCACGGCCATGTAGCCGGCGAATTCGGCGGCAATCGCGATCGGATGCGTTTCGGGTGCTTCGGTCATCGCGGGTTGATCATGGCGAGTTGGTAGGCGGCGTAGGCGGCTTCGTCGAGGCGGTTGTTGGCCACGGCGTGTTTGCCTTCGACGTACCAGTAGGTGGCCAGGATGGCGGCGTAGTCGGCGGGGCGTTCCAGGCGGCGTTTGCCCACCCCCCAGCGGGCCGCCCACAACCGGGTGGTGGCTTCTTTGAGGTCGTTGGGT
>NZ_JACKSY010000018.1:0-110887 GCF_025821985.1 Mycobacterium timonense
CACCCGCTGCCGCCTGACCACCATCACCGACGACAACCCCGACATAGGAGCCAACGACATGCCCGCACTCACCGCCTAACCCACCGGATCACGCAGCACTACACCACTTCCCGGGACTTGACCCCCGATGACGGCCATCTTGTCGATGCCCAGCGTGTCCGCGATGGTCCGCAGGTCCTCGCCGAACGCCCGGATGTTCTGGTAGCGATGCGGCGTCGACGACCCGATGCCCGGGCGGTCCAGCCCGATCAGCCGGATCTTGTGGTTCTCGGCGTACAGGCGGGCCTCGACCGGGATCTGCCGGCGGGCGCCGGGGGTGCCGTGCAACCAGAACATCGCGCGCCCCTGCGGGTCGCCGAATTCGGCGAACCCGATCTGGCGGTCCTCACCGACGGCGACGTTTCCCTCGAGTTTGGGGCGGGCGATCTCGATGGCCATGTCGAGCAGCTTGGCATGTCACGCGCGGTTTACAAAGGGCCGGGCATGCGTTGCCGGCGGCTATGCGTTGAGCACCCGCTCGCCGATGACCCGCTGCTGACGCAGGTCCGCTATCTCCGCCTCGGACAGGCCCAGCTCGCGCAGCACCTCGTCGTTGTGCTGGCCGAGCGTCGGCGGGGCGGTGCGGTGGTGCCGCCGCGGGCCGGGCGCGATGCGAAAGGGCCACCCGGGGTAGCGGTGCGGCCCGGTGATCCGGTGCTCGAGCTCCTCGTAGTAGCCACGCGCGTCCAGCTGGGCCCCGATCAGCCCGGGATCGTACATCTGGTCGCCGGTGATCACCCGCTCGGCCGCGATCCCTTGCGCCTGAAGGGTTTCGACGATCGCCGCGGCGGTCTGGGTGCGGGTCCAGGCGGCGACGAGCTCGTCGAAGGCGTCGTGGTCGATCGGCTGACCGGGCACCGACAGCGCCACCCACACTTCTTTCTCGTTGGTCGGGTAGACGCCCTGCAGCCAGCCGCGCCGGCGGTTGCCCTCCCGCGGCCGCACCACACCGGTCATCGAGTACTCGATGACCGGTTCGGCGGTGACCGCGGCGGCGACCTCGATCTGGGCCACCTCGACGAGTTGGCCGGCGCCGGTGCGGTTGCGGTGCTCGAGCGCGGCCAGCAGCGCGACCCCGGCGTGCACGCCGACGATCGGATCGGCCGGGCCCTGGGGGTTGCACGGCGGGCCGTCGGGAAAGCCGGTGACGGCCGACATTCCGGCGGTCTGCTCGAAGTTCAGCGCCCAGCCGACGTAGTCGCGCCACGGGCCGTGCAGGCCGTAGCCGGGCATCCGCACCACGATCACGTCGGGGTTCAGCGCCGTGAGCGAGTCGTAGTCCAGCCCGAAATTTTCGACGACGCGCGGCGAAAAGTTCTCCACCACGATGTCGGCCCGGGCGGCCAGCCGCCGCGCCAGGTCGAGGCCCCGCGGCGACGTCAGGTCCAGCGTGAGGTCGCGTTTGTTGAGGTTGGTGCCCTGCCAGATGGGGCTGCGCTCGTACCAGTCGTCGCCCTCGTAGGCGAACGCCCCCGAATAGCGGTGCCCGTCGGGGCGCTGGATCGACTCGACCTTGACGATGTCGGCGCCGAACGCCCCGAGGTAGCAGGTCAGGTAGGCGCCGGCCCAGAACGTGGTGAGGTCGAGCACCCGCAGCCCGGCGAAGGGCAGCGGCCCGGGCGCTCGGTGCAGCGCTCGGCCGTCACCGGTCCACGTCGTTCGCGACGCCCCAGACAGTGGCGCCGGACGTGGCTGCGGCACAGGGGTTTTCGAGAACCGGAATGGCGGCCCGGGCCGCCGAAACGACCCGGTGTCGACGAAGAACCCCCGCTCGGCGTATTGCGGGCAATCGAGCACAGTGGCGCCGTCGTTGACGGGCGCGGCCGGAATCCGCAGCGCCTGAGCGAGTTCCACGATCTCGGCGACGGTCTGGCCGGCAAGCACCGGCTCAGCTTTGGCGAAGAAGTCGGCGCGCTCCGGGCCGCCCAGCATGATCGCGAGCTGGTGCTCGCCGAACTCGGGCAGGCCGAGCATCGCGCAGACGTCGAGCCAGTGCTGGCCCGTCAGGCAGTTGATGCCGACCCAGCCGTCGGCGGCCCGCACCACGCCCAGCATGGGCGCCGACCGCAGGTTGGCGGGCAGCCCGAGCCGGCGCATCCGCTGAGCCATCAACATCGGATACGGCAACGTGGACAGCAACGATTCCAGCTGGGAGACATCGACTTCGGTGACCTGTCCGGCGGGGTGTGAACGCAGGGCGGTCAGTGCGCCCAGCGCGCCGTAGGCGCCGGCAACGTACTCGGCGATCCGGGCGCCGACCTGAACCGGTGGACGCTGCGGATCGCGGGAGCTGATCCAGCCCGATGCCGCCTGCAGGGTCAGCGGTGTCGCCGGGCGGCGGCGGAACGGTCCGGTCTGGCCGAACCCAGAGATGCGCAGTAACACCAGGTTTGGGTTGATCCGCTGCAGGTCGTCGGGCCCGAGCCCGTATCCCTGCAGCGTTGCGGATCCGGAGTCGTCGATGAGCAGGTGCGCCCGGGCGATGAGTTCCCGCGCCGCCGCGACGTCGGCGGTCTCCGAGAAGTCAAGCGTGGCACCGTGTTTGCCGGCGTTGATGTACTCGAACAGGCCCGACCGGTCCGGGTCGACAACGCCCGAGGCGAACGGGCCCCAGCGCCGCAGCGGGTCCCCGGCGGGCGGCTCGATCTTGATGACCTCGGCGCCCAGATCGACAAGGAGCTTGGCCGCGTAGGGACCCGAGATCTCGCTGGCGATTTCGACGACGTGCAGCCCCGCAAGGGGTGCCGTCACGCGGGAACCCCGATGGCCATCGGCTCCATGTACTGGTGCAGCCCGCCGATTCCGCCGCCCTCGCGGCCCAGCCCGCTGAGCCTGAAGCCGCCGAACGGCGCGCCGGCGGGGCTGATGCCGTTGACCGCGATCTGCCCGGTGCGAATGCGGCGCGCGACGCCGACGGCGCGATCCACGTCGTCACCCCACACCGCACCGGAGAGCCCGTATCGGGAGTTGTTCGCGATGGCGACGGCGTCGTCGTCGTCGCGGTAGCGCAGTACCGACAACACCGGGCCGAACACTTCCTCTTGCGCGACGGTCGAATTGGGCTCCACCCCGGACAGGATCGTCGGTTCGACGTAGTAGCCGACGTCCAGCCCGGCGGGTCGCCCGCCGCCGGTGACCAGCGTGGCCCCGTCGCTGCGTGCGCCCGCGATGTGCGCCTCGACCCGGTCGCGTTGCGCCGCGCTGATCAGCGGACCCATCTGCACGTCGGGATCGGTGGGGTCGCCCACCTTGACGTCGCGGGCCAACGCGGCCAGCCGATCGACGACGTCGTCGTGCAGCGAATCGGGCAACAGCAGCCGGCTGTGCAGGATGCAGGCCTGTCCGGCATGCAGCGAACAGGATTGGAACAGCATCTGTTCCAGCATTTCGTCGGTGACGTTCGCGTCGTCGAGGACGATGCTGGCCGACTTTCCGCCCAGCTCCAACAGGATTCGCTTGATCGTGTCGCCGGCGGCCGACATCACCTGGCGGCCGACGGCCGAGCTGCCGGTGAAGCTCACCATGTCGATGCGCGGATCGGTGGTGAGCAGCTTGGCCGCCTCGACCCCCGAGGGCGTGACGACGTTGACCACCCCCGGCGGGATGTCGGTGTGCTCGTCGATGAGGCGCGCCAGCGCCAGCCCGGCCAGCGGTGTCAGCGGAGACGGCTTGAGCACGACCGTATTGCCCGCGGCCAGCGCATGATTCAGCTTCATGACGTTGAGGCAGTGCGGGAAGTTCCAGGGCGTGAGCACCGCTACCACGCCCAGCGGCACGTGGCGCAACAACGTGGTGCCGGCGCTGATGCCGGCGACCTCCTGGTCGACCAGCTGGGTCGCGAGCTGGGCGGCGTGCATGGACATGAACCCGGCGCCGTCGATCTGCATGATGCGCTCGTTGCCGATGCAGCCCCACTCCGTTTGGGACAGCGCGAAGAAGTCGTCGGCGTGCTTGGTGAGCGCCTCGCCCAGCTGGTTCAGGCACCGGGCGCGCTGGTCGGCGGACATCCGGCCCCACGGCCCGCTGTCGAAGGCGCGGCGCGCGGCCGCGATCGCGTCGTCGACCTGCGCCACACTCGCGTCGGGTGCGGTGGCGATGACGGCCTCGGTGGACGGGGACAGGTCGTCGTAGCGACCGTCCTGCGGCTCGACCCACTGGCCGTCGATGTAGAGCTGGTAGGTCTGGACAAGAGCGGGCGGATCGGCCATGTTGCTTCCTCCGGTCATCTGATCACTTGGTGTACACCCCCGCGTGTCGCCCGTCAATCATCCTTCGCGTGAAAATCGAGCTATCTCATTACTTTGGCACCGTGTTGACAGCACGCGGCGGCGCAGAGTAGACACAGTCGGCAGACAGATTGAACCAATCTGTCGGATCGGGTGTCCTGCGAGAGGGGCTTGCCGTGCAGACTCATCCGCCGCTGCGCTCGCCGAGCTTCCCGCTGCATTCCCCGGACTTCTACGCGGGTAACCCGTATCCCGCTTACCGGGAGCTGCGCGCGACGGCGCCGGTGTGCTGGAACGACGTCACCAACTTCTGGGCGCTGTTGAAATACGAGGACATTCGGTTCGTGTCGAGCAATCCGGCTCTGTTCACCTCGACCCGGGGCATCACGATCCCGGATCCGCAGCTGCCCAACCCGGTGCAGCAGGGCAGCCTGATCTTCACCGATCCGCCGCGGCACCGGCAGCTGCGCAAGCTGATCAACTCCGGATTCACCCGGCGGCGTGTTTCGGTGCTGGAACCGAAGATCCGCGAGATCGTGCGCGGCATTCTCGACGGCATCGAACGCGGCGCCGTGCACGAGTTCGCCGAACAGATCGCCGCTCCCCTGCCCACCCGGATGATCGCCGAATTGATCGGGGCCCCGCCCGACGACTGGGAGCAATTCCGGGCGTGGTCGGATGCGGCCACCGGGACGGCCGACCCGGAGATCGAGCTGGACCCGGCGGTGGCGGCCGGGCAGCTCTACGAGTACTTCCAGCGGCTGATCGCGGCACGCCGCGCGCGACCGCGCGCCGACCTGCTCTCGGTGCTGGCCGAGGCCGAGATCGACGAGCACCGGTTGACCGACGAAGACCTGCTCAACTTCGCCTTTCTGCTGCTGGTGGCCGGCAACGAAACCACCCGCAACCTGATCGCGCTGGGGACGCTGGCCCTGATCGCGCATCCCGACCAATACCGCCTGCTCGTCGAGGAGCCCGCCCGCATCCCGCTTGCGGTCGAGGAGATGTTGCGGTGGAACAGTCCCGTGGTACACATGGCCCGCACCGCGACGGCCGACGTCGAGATCCGCGGACAGCGGGTCCGCGCCGGCGAGGTGGTGGTGATGCTCTACGGGTCGGCCAACCGGGACGAGGACGTATTCGGCCCGGACTCCGAGGAATTCGATGTGACCCGCCACCCGAACCCGCACATCGCCTTCGGCTGCGGTGAACATTCTTGTGTGGGCGCACAATTGGCGCGACTGGAGGCGACGGTGTTCTTCGAGGAGCTGCTGCGCCGGTATCCCCGCATCGAGCTGGTGGGCGAGGTGGACCGGATGCGGGCCACCATGGTGCCCGGGGTGAAACGCATGCCGGTGCGAATGGGGGCCTGAGCCGATGGATCTGGAATACACGCCGGAGCAACAGCAGCTGCGCGCCGAGATCCGCGCGACGCTTCAGACCGTGATGACGCCCGAACGCGTCGCCGCGGTCAGCGAGCAGATGGACGGCGGTCCCGCGGTGCACGAATGCGTCCGCGCCCTGGCGGCGGCCAACCTGCTGGGTGTCGGATGGCCCAAAGAGTATGGTGGACGAGGGTTTTCGGCCATCGAGCAGTTCATCTTCGCCGAGGAGGCGCGCCGGGTGAGCGCACCCATCCCGCTGGTGACGCTCAACACCGTCGGCCCGACGTTGATGCACTACGGCACCGACGAGCAGAAGCGACGGTTTCTGCCGGCGATCCTGGACGGCACCGTGGAATTCGCCATCGGCTACTCCGAGCCGGGGGCGGGCAGCGACCTGGCTTCGGTGCACACGACGGCCGTGCGCGTCGGTGACGAGTATGTGATCAACGGTCAAAAGATGTTCACCAGCGGCGCCGCCTACGCCGACTACATCTGGCTGGCCGTGCGCACCGATCCGGATGCCAAGAAGCACAAGGGCATTTCCATCCTCATCGTGCCGACCTCCTCGCCCGGATTCTCCTGGCAACCGCTGCACACCATGCCGGGCATCTCGACCTTCTACACGTTCTACGACGACGTGCGGGTGCCGGTCAGCGCGCTGGTGGGGGCCGAGAACCAGGGCTGGCAGCTGATCACCACGCAGTTGAACTTCGAGCGCGCCGCCCTGGGCAATCTGGGCGCGCTCGAGCCGCTGTTCGACAAGACGCTGGACTGGGCGCTGTCCACCGAACTCGACGGCGGCCGGGTCATCGACCAGCCCTGGGTGCGATCGGCGCTGGCCCGGGTCGAAGCGCAGGTGGCCGCCTACAAGCTCGTCAACCTGCGGGTGAACGCGGCGATGACGAAGGGTGCGCTCAACATGGGCGAAGCCTCGGCGGCGAAGGTGTTCGGCACCGAGCTCACGCAGCAGGTCGCCCGGGAGCTGCTCGAGGTGCTCGACGGCAACGGGGTGCGGCGCGGCGCCGAGGCTCCGCTGCGTGGCGCGCTGGAATCCGCCTACCGTCAGGCCGTCATCAACACCTTCGGGGGCGGCGCCAACGAGATTCAACGTGACATCATCGCCATGGCCGCGTTGGGCATGCCCCGCGCACCGCGCGACCTTCGGGCCGCGAATTAGCAAGGAGGACAGGACCGCAGTGACCGACTCAGAAACCGTCAGCGCCAAGGTGCGGGCCCTGGTCGGCCAGCCGACCGGCGGCACCGGAAAACCCTCGCTGGCACCCGACCCGGTGAACCAGCCGATGATCCGGCACTGGGCGTACGCGATGGCCGACATGAACCCCGTCTACCTTGATCCGGAGTTCGCCGCGTCGTCACGGTTCGGCGGCATCGTCTCGCCCCCGGTGATGTTGCAGACCTGGACCATGCCGTCGCCGAAGCTGGAGGGAATCGGCGAGCGCGGTGGGGCGCCCGTCGAAATCGACGGCAATCCAACGGCTTTCCTCGATGAGGCCGGCTACACCAGCACGGTGGCGACGAACTCGGAGTTCGAGATCGAGCGATACCCGAGGCTGGGCGACGTGATCAGCGCGACGACCGTCTACGAGTCGGTCTCCGACGAGAAGAAGACGGCCCTGGGCACCGGCTTCTTCCTGACCTGGCTGACGACCTACACCGACCAGAACGGCGAGGTGTTGGGGCGCCAGCGATTCCGGGTGCTGCGCTTCAGGCCGGCCGGCTGATGGCGGCCCGTCTGGCTCCGGCGATCACCGCAGACACCGAATTCTTCTGGAACGGGTTGCGGGAGAACAAACTCCTGATCCAGCGCTGCAGCGGCTGCGGGAAGCTGCGTCACCCACCCCGGCCGATGTGCCCGCACTGCCGGTCGCTGGACTGGCAGGCCGTCGGGTCGTCGGGGCGCGGCACCGTGTACAGCTACGTGATGCCGCACGAGCCGAAGTTTCCGTTCTTCGAGTACCCCTACATCGTCGTGCTGGTGGAACTCGAGGAGGGGGTGCGGCTGGTGTCCAACCTGACCGGCATCGACCCGGCCGAGGTGACGCCCGGACTGCCGGTCGAGGTCTATTACCAAACCTTCGACGGCTCGCAAGAGCTGGTGCTGCACCAGTTCCGGCCGAGCGCATAGGCCCGTCATGGACTTCTCGTTCACCGAAGAGCAGGAGACGATCGGCAAGCTGGCCCGCGATCTGTTCGAGCGCCGCGCCACCCCGGAACGGCTGACCGAGTTGGAGGCCGGCGACACCCGCCACGACGCCGCGCTCTGGGAAGAGCTGGCCGCCGCCGACCTGCTGGGTGCCGCGCTGCCGGAGGCGGTCGGCGGCTCATGTGCTTCAGGCGGCGGCTTCGTGGAGCTCGGGGTGCTGCTGGCGGAGGTGGGCTACGGCGTCGCGCCGGTGCCCGCCTACGCCACGCTGGTGTTGGGCGCCGACTCGATCGCCCGGCACGGCAGCTCAGAACAGCAGCAGCGGGTCTTGCCGGGCGTGATCGCCGGATCGCGCATCCTGACAGCGGGTTTGGCCGAACCCGGCCGTTCGGATCCGGCCCGCCCGGCCACCACCGCGCGTCGCGACGGCCCGAACTGGCGCCTCGACGGCGCCAAGGAGTTGGTGCCGGCCGCCCAACTCGCCGACACGATGCTGATTCCCGCCGCCCTGGACGGCGGCGACGTGGGCCTGTTCCTGCTGGCCGCCGACGCCGCTGGCGTCGAGATCCGCCCGGTGCCCACCACGAATCGCGAACCGCACGCGGACGTATTCTTAGACGGCGCACGTGTTTCCGAGGCGGACCGGATCGCCGGCATGGGACTGGTCGAGTCACTGCTCACCCGGGCGCTGGTGGCGCTGTGCGCGATCCAGCTCGGCGTCGTCGAGCGGGCGTTGCGCATCGCGGCCGAATACACCACGGGCCGTGAGCAATTCGGCCGCCCGATCGGCAGCTTCCAGGCGGTGCAGCAGCGGATGGCCGACGCCTTCATCGACGTCGAGGCGATCCGGTGGACCACCTGGCAGGCGGCCTGGCTGGTCGGCCACGGCCGGCCCGCCGACCGGGCGGCGCGCATCGCGAAGTTCTGGGCCGCCGAGGCCGGCGCTCGGGTGGCCGCCACCGCCCAGCACGTCCACGGCGGCATCGGCATCGACGTCACCTATCCCCTGCACCGCTATTTCCTGTGGGCCAAGCACAACGAGCTCACCCTCGGTCCGGCTTCGGCGCAGCTGGCCCACCTCGGCGCAACCTATTCGGAAGGACACGCATGACGAGGACCGCCAACCGCACGTTGCGATGGCAGGACATTTCGGTCGGCGAGGAGGTCACGCCGCTGGAAATCCCGATCACCACGACGATGATCGTTGCCGGCGCGATCGCCACCCGCGACTTCATGCCGGTGCACCACGACCGCGACTACGCCAAGAAGCAGGGTTCGCCCAACCTGTTCATGAACATCCTGACCACCAACGGCTACTGCGTGCGGTTCCTCACCGACTGGGCCGGGCCCGAGGCGATGGTCAAGAAGCTGTCGATTCGCCTTGGCGTGCCGTGCTTTCCGGACGACCCGCTGCGGTTCACCGGCAGCGTCACCGGCAAGACTCGTGGCCCAGCAGGGCCACCGCCGGCTGAGAACTTCGTCGAGGTGACCTTCAAGGCGTCCAACAGCCTCGGCGATCACGTCTCCGGCACCGCGGTGCTCAGCCTGCTCGACGGTGCGGGCTCATGAGCAGCATCTTGCCCGGCGCCGCGGCCATCGTCGGGATCGGCCAGACGGAGTTCTCCAAGGAATCCGGGCGCAGCGAACTGCAATTGGCGTGCGAGGCGGTCAGCGCCGCGCTGGACGACGCCGGTCTGACGCCCGCCGACGTCGACGGCATGGTCACCTTCACCATGGATTCCAGCGACGAGATCGACATCGCGCGCAACGTGGGCATCGGCGACCTGAGCTTCTTCTCCCGCGTGCACCACGGCGGCGGCGCGGCGGCCGGCACCGTGGTGCACGCCGCGATGGCCGTGGCGACGGGGGTCGCCGACGTGGTGGTGTGCTGGCGCGCCTTCAACGAACGCTCCGGCTTCCGGTTCGGCGGCAGTGGCCGCAACATGGCCGAAACCCCATTGTTCATGGCGCATTACGCGCCGTTCGGGCTGCTCACCCCGGCGGCGTGGGTCGCGCTGCATGCCCAGCGCTACATGTCGACCTATGGGGTGACCAACGAGGACTTCGGCCGGATCGCGGTGGTGGACCGCAAGCACGCGGCAACCAATCCCGACGCGTGGTTCTACCAGCGACCGATCACCCTGGAAGACCACCAGAATTCGCGCTGGATCGTCGAACCGGTGCTGCGCCTGCTGGATTGCTGTCAGGAAAGCGACGGCGGGGTGGCGCTGGTCGTCACCAGCGTCGAACGCGCCCGCGACCTGCGCCGGCCGCCGGCCGTCATCGCCGCGGCCGCCCAGGGCGCGGCGGCCGACGGCGAGATGATGACCAGCTACTACCGCGACGACATCACCGGGCTTCCCGAGATGGGGGTGGTCGCGCGGCAGTTGTGGCGGGATTCGGGGTGCAAGCCGCAGGACATCCAAACCGCCTTCATCTACGACCATTTCACCCCGTTCGTGTTCGTCCAGCTCGAAGAACTCGGCTTCTGCGGCCGCGGTGAGGCCAAGGATTTCGCCACCGTCGAGCGGTTGTCTCTGGGCGGCGAGTTCCCGATCAACACCAACGGCGGGCTGCTCGGTGAGGCCTACATCCACGGCATGAACGGCATCACCGAGGCGGTGCGGCAGGTGCGCGGCACCTCCCACAACCAGGTCGCCGATGTCGAGCACGTGCTGGTCACCTCGGGAACCGGCGTGCCCACGAGTGGTCTGATCCTCGCGCCGGCCGGCTGAGGGAAAGGCGCGCTGATTCCATGTCGACCGACGTGTCCCCGGCGACCGACACCCGCGAGCTGATCGTCGCGGCCGCGTTCACGTGTTTCGGCAGGCAGGGATTGCAGAAGGCCACCATCGTCGACATCGCCAAGCAGGCCGGCGTGTCGAGAAGCACTATCTACGAATACTTTTCCGACAAGGCCGCGATCGTCGAGGCCTGCGCCGAACACGCCTCCGAGCGTTTCTACCGCGAGATGGCCAAGGCCATGGACCGCGGCGGCACGCTCGAGGAGAGGCTCTGCGCGGCGGCGGTGTTCGTCACCCAGGCCCGCCGAGTCATCGCTTCGGAGAAGTACTTTGACGAGGACGCGATCAGCCTGCTGCTGACCAAGGACGCCGCCGTGCTGCTGCGCGAATGCGTGGAGTTCTTCGCCCCGTATCTGGCCGCCGCCCGGCTCACCGGTGAGGTGCGCAAGGACCTCGACGTCGAGGCGGCCGGTGAATGGTTCGCGCGCATCCTGTTCTCGTTGTTCAGCACACCGTCGCCGACGCTGAACCTGGACGATCCCGACGTGACGGCGGAATTCGTACGCGCGCATGTGGTACGCGGGTTCGCCAGCGAGCGCCCGCGGCGGCGTTGAGTGTGCATCCTCGGCGTTGAGTGTGTAGCGGCGGCGGACGTCGTCGGCGTGTCGTCGACCTGATGCAACTCCGCAAGCCCCGGACCGCACACTCAATGCCGACGCGCGGCCAGCGCGCGCAGAAAGAATGTCAGGTTGGCGGGGCGTTCGGCGAGCCGGCGCATGAAGTAGCCGTACCACTGGGTGCCGAAGGGTACGTAGACCCGGACGGTGTGGCCGGCCTCGGCCAGCCGCCGCTGCTCGTCGTCGCGGATGCCGTACAGCATCTGGTATTCGAATTCACCGGTGCCACGCCCTGATTCGCGGGCCAGCGACGGCGCTGCCTCGATGATCGCCGGATCGTGGGAGGCCACCATCGGATAGCCCGAACCGGCCATCAACACCCGCAGGCAGCGCAGGTAGGAATCGGTGACCGCGGCGGGATCGCGGTAGGCCAGCGAGGCGGGCTCGTCGTAGGCGCCCTTGCACAGCCGCACCCGCGCGCCGGCGGCGGCGAACTCCTCGCAGTCGCCGAGCGTGCGCCGCAGGTAGGCCTGCAATGCCACGCCCAGCCAATCGAATTCGCGCCGCAGGTCGCGCACGATGCGCAGGGTCGAATCGGTCGCGGTGTGGCCCTCGGCGTCCACCGTCACCCACACGCCGGCCCGCTGCGCGGCCGCGCAGATCGCCCACGCGTTCTCCCGGGCGATCTTCTCACCGTCGCGATCCAGCGACTGGCCCAGCGCGGACAGTTTCAGCGACACCTCGAGCGGTCGGACGGCCGCCCCATCGCCGAGGCAGCCCAGGCGGTCGACGAGCTCCAGATACACCCGCACCGCCGCATCGGCGTCGTCGGCGTCCGACACGTCCTCGCCCAGATGGTCGACGCTGACGCAGCGTCCCGAATCACGAAGGGCCGTCACGCTGTCCAGCGCGGAATCGATCGTCTCCCCGGCGATGAACCGGTGCACCACCCGGCGGGTCACCGGCAGCGCTTCGGCGGCCCGGCGCAACCCCGGTCGCCGGCCCGCGGCCAGGATGGCCGGACGCAGGGTGTGGGCGAACAGCCCGGCCATCAGTCGGCCCCCATGTGCGGATAGGTGTGGTCGGTGGCCGGGACGAACGTCTCCTTGATGGTGCGGGCCGACGTCCAGCGCAGCAGGTTCAACGGAGAGCCGGCCTTGTCGTTGGTTCCCGAGCCGCGCGAACCGCCGAACGGCTGGCGCCCCACCACCGCCCCGGTCGGCTTGTCGTTGACGTAGAAGTTCCCGGCGGCAAAGCGCAGCCGGTCCTGCGCGGCCAGCACCGCCGCCCGGTCGTCGGCGATGACCGCACCGGTCAGCGCGTACCGCGATCCGGTGTCGACCACGTCGAGGATTCGCTGGTAGTCGTCGTCGGGATACACGTGCACCGACAGCAGCGGGCCGAAGTATTCGGTCGCGAACGACTCGTCCGCCGGGTCGTCGGACAGCAACACCGTCGGCCGCACGAAATAGCCTTCGCTGTCGTCGTATTCGCCGCCCACCGCGAGGGTGACGTGCGGCGCGCCCTTCGCGCGTTCGATGGCGTCGACGTTCTTGACGAAGGCCCGCCGGTCGATCAGCGCGCCGCCGAAGTTGGTCAGATCGGTGACGTCGCCGTAGCGCAATGCGGCGGTCTCGGCCAGAAACTCGTCGCCCATCCGCCGCCAGACCGACTGCGCGATGAACGCCCGCGACGCCGCCGAGCACTTCTGACCCTGGTAGTCGAAGGCCCCGCGAATCAGCGCGGTGCGCAACACATCCGGGCGTGCGGAGGCGTGCGCGACGATGAAGTCCTTGCCGCCGGTCTCGCCCACCAGCCGCGGATAGCAGTGGTAGTGACCGATATTGGTGCCCACCTGGTACCACAGCCGCTGGAAGGTCGCCGTCGACCCGGTGAAGTGAATGCCCGCCAGCCGCCGATCCGCCAGTGCCACATCGGAAACCGCGAACCCGTCGCCGGTCACCAGGTTGATCACCCCGGGCGGCAACCCGGCCGCCTCGAGTAACTGCATGGTCAGGTACGCCGACAGGGTCTGGGTGATCGACGGCTTCCACACCACGGTGTTTCCCATCAGCGCCGGCGCGGTCGGCAGGTTGCCGGCAATGGAGGTGAAATTGAACGGCGTGATCGCGTAGACAAAGCCGTCCAGCGGGCGGTAGTCGCTGCGATTCCACTCCCCCGGCCCGCTGATCGGCTGCTGCGCCAGGATCTGCCGGGCAAACGCCACGTTGAACCGCCAGAAGTCGATCTGCTCGCAGGGCGAGTCGATCTCGGCCTGGTAGGCCGACTTGGATTGGCCCAGCATCGTCGCGGCGGCGATCTTCTCCCGCCACGGCCCGGCCAGCAGATCGGCGGCCCGCAAAAACACCGCCGCCCGCTCATCGAAAGGCATTGCCGCCCAATCGCTTTTCGCGGCCATCGCGGCGTCGACGGCCGCGGTCGCGTCGGCGTGCACGGCGTTGGTCAGGGTGCCCAGCTTGGCGGCGTGCCGGTGCGGCTGGACGACGTCGATGCGTTCACCGTCGCCCATCCGGTGGCGGCCGCCGATGACGTGCGGCAGGTCGATCGGGTGGCCGGCCAGCGCGGCCAACTCGGCGCGTAACCGGGCGCGCTCCGCGGAGTGCGGCGCGTAATCGTGGACCGGCTCGTTGGCCGGCACCGGCACCTCGGAAATTCCAGTGATCGCATCCATGCTGCCCAGGATCCTCGCGGCGGCCACGCCGCGATTTAGCCGATCCGACAAGATAGGCCGGGCATCGTAGTAAGATCGGACAATATGGCCGGTGTCGGGCTGGGTCAGCTGCTGCTCGCGCTGGACGCGACCATGGTCAGCCTGGTCGACGCCCCGCGTGGGCTGGACCAACCGGTCGCGTCGGCGGCGCTGATCGACTCCGACGATGTGCGGCTCGGGCTGGCCGCGGCGGCGGGCTCCGCCGACGTGTTCTTCCTGCTGGGCGTCGGCGACGACGAGGCGCTGCGCTGGATCGACACCCAGGCCCGCGACCGGGTACCGGTGGCCGTCTTCGTCAAGGAGCCGTCCGACGCCCTGGTCGGCACGGCCGTCGCGGCGGGATCGGCGGTGGTGGCCGTCGATCCGCGGGCCCGCTGGGAACGGCTGTACCAGTTGGTCAATCACGTGCTGGAACATCACGGCGACCGCGCCGACGCGGCGGACGACTCGGGCACCGACCTGTTCGGGTTGGCGCAGTCACTGGCCGAGCGCATCCACGGCATGGTCAGCATCGAAAACGCCCAATCCCAGGTGCTGGCCTATTCGGCCTCCAACGACGAGGCCGACGAGCTGCGCCGGCTGTCCATCCTGGGCCGGGCCGGCCCGCCCGAGCATCTCGAGTGGATCGGCCAGTGGGGCATCTTCGACGCGCTGCGGTCGGGCACCCAGGTGGTGCGCGTCGCCGAGCGGCCGGAGCTGGGGCTGCGACCCCGGCTGGCGGTCGGCATCCACCAGCCCGACCCGGATGCCCGGCGACCGCCGGTGTTCGCCGGGACCATCTGGGTGCAGCAGGGCGCGCAGCCGCTGGCCGACGACGCCGAACAGATACTGCGCGGCGCCGCGGTGCTGGCCGCCCGGATCATGGCGCGGCTGGCGGCCCGCCCGTCCACCCAGGCGCGGCGGCTGCAGCAGCTGCTCGGTGTGACCGACTCGGAAACCCTTGCGCCCGTGGACCTCACCGCGATCGCCGCCGAGCTCGGTCTGGCCGCGGACGGCTGCGCGGCCCTGGTCGGTTGGGCGGCGGCCGAGGGTGCGTCCCGCCACACCCGCCTGACCGACGTGATCGCGCTGAGCGCCAGCGCTTTCCGGCACGACGCCCACGTCGCCGGTCACGGCTCGCGGACCTACGTACTGCTGCCCCAGCCGCCGAACCGGTCGGTCAGCTCGTGGGTGCGCGGCACCATCGCCGCGCTGCGCGCCGAGCTCGGGGTGCAGCTGCGGGCGGTCATCGCCGCGCCGGTCCCGGGCCTTTCCGGGGTCGCCGCGGCGCGCGCCGAGGTGGACCGCGTGCTGGACAGCGCTGAGCGCCATCCCCTTTCGTTCGGGCAGGTGACGTCGCTGGCCGAAGCGCGCACCACGGTCCTGCTCGACGAGATCGTCACCCTGGTCGGCCGCGACGAGCGGTTGGTCGATCCGCGGATCGTGGCGCTGCACGACCGGGAACCGGTGCTGGCCCAGACGCTGCGAACCTACCTGGACGCCTTCGGCGACATCGCCGCGGCCGCGCACGCGTTGCGCGTGCACCCCAATACGGTTCGCTACCGGGTGCGGCGGATCGAGAAGCTGCTGTCGGTGTCGCTGGCCGACCCCGAGGTGCGGCTGCTGTTCGCGCTGGCGTTGCGGGCTGCCGAACGCTGACACAAACGCCCGATTCGCCGACGTGTCCGCCGGGGCGGATGCAAGAATGTCACCCGTAAGGTGATGACGATGCAGGAAGCCGGTGCGAATCCGGCGCGGTCCCGCCACTGTCATCGGGGAGCGACCCTCAACGGCCACGGCTGACAAGCTGGAAGGCGAGGCGAGCGGCGATCCGAGAGCCAGGACACTCGCGTCATCGCGTCCTGCGACCCGGGGCGGATGTACCCCGAGAGAGCTGTCACCGCCATGTCCCGTCCGGCATGGGTGGCCGTCGTCGACGCTGCCACCGTTTCGGCGCCCCAACGGCGCGCCCGTTTCGTCCATACCCCCGCTGCGGCAAGGGTTTTGCGGGGGTGCGGTCGATGACCGCCCCCATCTGGATGGCCTCACCCCCGGAGGTGCATTCGTCGCTGCTGAGCGCGGGGCCGGGGCCCGGGCCGTTGCTCGCCGCCGCGGCGGCGTGGAGCTCGCTGAGCGTGCAGTACGCCGAGTCGGCCGACGAGCTGGTCACGCTGCTGGGCGCCGTGCGGGCCGGCGACTGGGACGGCCCGACGGCCGGCGCCTACCTGGCCGCGCACGCCCCCTATCTGGCCTGGCTGGTGCGGGCGAGCACCGACAGCGCGGCCGTGGCCGCCCAGCAGGAAGTCGCCGCCGCCGCCTACACCGCGGCGCTGGCGGCCATGCCGACGCTGCCCGAGCTGGCCGCCAACCACGCCGCACACGCCGTGTTGACCGCGACGAATTTCTTTGGCGTCAACACCATTCCGATCGCGGTGAACGAGGCCGACTATGCCCGGATGTGGGTCCAGGCGGCCACCGTGATGGGCACCTACCAGGACGTGGCGGCCGCCGCGCTGGCGGCCACGCCGCACACCGAACCGGCGCCGCGTGTGATGGCGGCCGCCGCGCCGGCGGCCACGGCCGCGCAGTCGTCGTCGTATCCGCCCGACACGCAGGACCAGTGGCTGGACTGGCTGGAGAAGACCGGGTTCGTCGACTTCTACAACCGCTACATCCAGCCGCTGATCGACCAGTTGATGAACAACCCGTTCTTCCAGTCGCTGTTCTCCGGCTTCGACCCGTGGCTGCCGTCGCTGGGCAATCCGCTGAGCTTCCTCAACCCGTTCAACATCGCGTTCGCCCTCGGCTACCCGATGGATTTCGGTTCGTACTTCGGCTATTTGGCGCAGATGTTCAGCTTCGTCGCGGCGGATCTGGCCGCCGCGTTCGCGTCGGGCAATCCCGCGACCATCGCGTGGACCCTGCTGTTCACCACCATCGAGGTGATCGGCACCGTCATCACCGACACCATCGCGTTGATCAAGACGTTGCTCGAGCAGATGATCGTGCTGATCCCGGCGATTCTGCCGCTGCTGACCGTCTCGGTGGTCCCGTTGGTCGTGCCCACCCTGGTGGGTGGTTTGGCGGGCTTGACGGGTTTGGCTGGGCTGCATGCTATTCCGGTGCCCCCGTTCGTCCCGGCGCCGACGCTCGTCCCGGTGGCGCTGGCACCGAGTCCGCCGCCCGCGCCGGCACCGGCCCCGTCCCCCGCGCCGGCGCCGGCCCCGACGTCCGCGGCGGCGCCCGCCGCGGCCGCACCCGGCGCGCCGCCGCCCACCCCGTCGGGGCCGCCGGTGGCCACCCTGCACAGCCTCGCCTACCTGGTCGGCGGCCTGACCGCGGACGCGCGGCGGGCCGCGAACGCCGGCGTCCGCAGACGCGAGGCGGCCGCGCCCGAAAACGTCGAGGCCCCCGCGGTGGCGCAGCCGGAGGAAGAGTCGACGCAGCGGCGCCGCCACCGGGCCGCGGCCAAACAGCTCGGCCGCGGCTACGAGTATCTGGATCCCGAGCCGTCGACGACCGCCTCGCAGCTGGGTGCGCCGACGCTGGGGTTCGCCGGAACCGCGGCCAACCGCGCGGCCGCCGCACCGGCGGGACTGAGCGCGCCGGTGCTCGACGAGTTCGCCGACGCCCCGCGCGCGCCGATGATGCCGGCCACCTGGGACGGATCGAAACAGTAACGTGCACAACGCTATTGGCGTGCACCAGTCTAAGGTGTCCCGGTCCGCACGCCCGCCCCGCACGGCGGCGGGCCGGCGCGAAAACCCCGGAGCGGTAACCTAGCCCGCATGCACGGTTCGTCGGTGGTGTCCCTGTTGCGGGAACGTGCCGGCCTGCAACCCGACGATGTGGCGTTCCGCTACACCGATTACGAGCAGGACTGGGCGGGCGTCGCCGAGACGCTGACCTGGGCCCAGCTCTATCAGCGGACGTCGAACCTTGCCCGCGAGGTCGCGCGGCACGGCGACACCGGCGACCGGGCGGTCATTCTCGCGCCCCAGGGCCTGTCCTACATCGTGGCGTTCCTGGCCGCGATCCAGGCCGGGCTGATCGCGGTTCCGCTGTCGGTGCCCCAGCCCGGTTCGCACGACGAACGCGTCAGCGCCGTGCTGGCCGACACCGGCCCCGCCGTGGTGCTGACCACCGCCGCGGCCGCCGCGACCGTCACCGAATACCTGCGTCGGCCGGACACCGGGCCCGCCCCGGCCGTCGTCGAAATCGACTCGCTGGACCTGGATGAACCGAATTCGGCGAGCATCCGGATCAGCGGGGCCCCGGACATCGCCTACCTGCAGTACACCTCGGGCTCCACCCGCCTGCCGGCCGGCGTCATGGTCTCGCACCGCAACCTGCAGGTGAACTTCCAGCAGCTGATGGCCGCGTTCTTCCCCGACGTCGACGGGGTGGCCCCGCGCGATACGGTCTGCGTGTCGTGGCTGCCGTTCTACCACGACATGGGGCTGGTCCAGGGCGTCATCGCGCCGATCCTGGGCGGCTACCCCGCCGACCTCACCAGCCCGGTCGCGTTCCTGCAGCGCCCCGCGCGCTGGATCCAGGCGATGTCGCGGGCGGATCCGGTCTTCTCCGCGGCGCCCAACTTCGCCTTCGAGCTGGCCGTGCGCAAGACAACCGACGCCGACCTGGCCGGCGTCAACCTGGGCAACATCATCAGCATCGTCAGCGGCGCCGAGCGCATCCACCCGGCAACGCTGCGTCGGTTCTGTAAACGCTTCGCGCCGTACAACTTTCGCGAGCACATGATGCAGCCCTCCTACGGCCTGGCCGAGGCGACGGTCTACGTCGCCAGCCGCGCCGAGGCCGGCGCACCCGAGGTCGTTCACTTCGAGCCGGAAAAGCTGTCGGCCGGCAGCGCGCAGCGGTGCCCGGCGCAGACCGGGTCGCCGCTGCTGAGCTACGGCGCGCCGACGTCGCCGACGGTGCGGATCGTCGACCCGGACACCAACACCGAACGCGCGGACGGAACGGTCGGGGAAATCTGGGTCAACGGCGAGAACGTGGCGCAGGGGTATTGGCGCAAACCGGAGGAAACCCGACGCACCTTCGGCGGCGTGCTGGTCAACCCGTCGCCGGGCACCCCGCGGCAGCCGTGGCTGCGCACCGGCGACCTCGGCTTCATCTCCGCCGGGGAGTTGTTCATCGTCGGCCGGATGAAAGATTTGCTGATCGTCTACGGCCGCAACCACTATCCCGAGGACATCGAGTCGACGGTGCAGGCCGTCACCGGCGGCCGGGTCGCGGCCATCTCGGTGCCGGCGGACGAGACCGAGAAATTGGTCACCATCATCGAGCTGAAGCGGCGCGGCGATTCCGACGAGGACGCGCGGCGCAAGCTCGACGCGGTCAAAAACGAAGTCACCGCGGCGATCTCGATTGCGCACGGGCTCAACGTCGCGGATCTGGTGCCGGTGGCCCCGGGATCGATTCCCACCACGACCAGCGGCAAGATCCGGCGGGCGGCCTGCGTCGAGCGCTACCTCCGGGGTGCCTTCATCCGGTTGGACGGCTGAGCGTCCGGCGCTACGCCGGCTCGGTCTCCTCCAGGAAACGGCCCATCACGTCGGGGCCGGTGGAATGCATCGCGATCGACAGCTCCAACAGCCGGTCCTTGGCCTGCTTGGGCAGCAGCTCGATGGACCGGGTGGTGGACGAGTCATACTTCGCCCCCGGAAACCGTTGCAGAACAATGTTTTTCTGCTCTTCGGTGGTGTGGATCTCCAGCAGCTTCATGCCCGCGAACGCCTCGTTGGCCAGCTCGGCCATCCCCGCGTTGGCCAGCGCCTCCAGCCTCTCCTCGTTGATCCAGACGTTGATCTTGATCGCCTTGCCGTTGTTGTCGTGGTCGCTGCTCATGAGCCCTCCAGCTGGTTGAGTGTGAAGACCGGAAGCCTGTTGGCCAGATACTCCTCGGTGACGAACGGCGAACCCTGACCGTGCTTGGCGGCGCACTCCATCACGACCTCGAACACCTCGTGGCGCATCACCTTCTGCGTCGGCTTGACTTCGTCGGTCAGGATGCTGCGGATCAGGCTGCCGCTGAAGCTCTGCGCCTGCGCCTCGTGGCCGCACAGGGCCGAGTTGGTGACCTCCAAACACACCGGGCAGTACCAGTTTTCCCGCAGGAACACCGGCTTGATGCCCAGCTGGTTGCGGTATTGCTTGAGGATGTTCTGCGAGTCGTACGGATGGTAGAAGTCGCCAACGCCGGCGTGGTCGCGACCGAACATGTGGTGCGTGCAGCCCAGGTTCGTGCGCAGGATGGCGTGGAAGATCGCCTCGCGCGGCCCCGCATACCGCATGTCCCAGAGGGTGAACGACACCATGTGGACGTTCTCGCGGAAGTATCCGCTGGTTCGCAAGGCGTTCTGCGCCAACAGGATTGCCTCGTCGATGTAGTCGCCGACGCGCTTTTGGCCGATGATCGCGTTCACCAGCACGCCGGTGTCGAGGCTGTCGACGGGCTGGTCCTCGTTGGCGGCCAGCCAGGCCTGCTTCATCAACGCCTCGTGGCCGGTGTGCGGAACGTTGCGGGTCTGATGGGCGACGACCCGGTGCCAGTGCTTGGCCGCCAACGCGTCCTGGTGCTGCCTGGGGGTGAGCCAGAAGCTCTTGAACGGCTCGTTGAAGACCGGTTCGTTGATCAGGGTGATGTCGCCGCCGATGAAGCGATTGTGGTAGCCCAACGTTTTCTTGACGCCCGGGTGCCTGGGGTCGGTTGTGCCGTAGGTCTTTTCGGCCATCCGCTCCAGGTCGTACTCGTAGATTTCGGTGACGTCCAGGATGGCCATGGGCACCCCGAGATAGTCGAGAACGACGCTGGCGCCCTCCTTGACGTCGCGTTCGGCGATGTCGTCGGCCGACATGTCGAAGACGATCGGAATGCTCCACAACGTCGAGTCCGGCAGCGCGAACTCGTCCAGGGTCGCGTCGACCTCGCGCCGGCCCATGAACCCGGTCAGCGGGGTGAAGAAGCCGTAGGACAGGCTGATGACCTCGTGCGCGGTGGCTTTCGAGATCGGCACCCGCGGCAGGCCCTCGATGCGGGCCGCCGCGTTCTCGGTCGACACCCGCTCCACCAGCGGCTTGCCGTTGTGGCCGGTGTAGTTCATGCGGTCACCTCGTCGCGTCCCCGGGTGTGCGCAAGACCGTCGGTGGCGATCACGCCGACCCGCTCCAGGTGGGCGATCACCTCCTCGGCCAGGGTCTCGGCGTCCTTGGCGGCGCCGTCGAGCCGCAATTCGGGCCGCGGCGGGGCCTCGTAGGGGTCGTCGATCCCGGTGAATCCCTTGATCTCACCGGCCCGCGCCTTCTTGTAAAGCCCTTTGGGATCCCGCTTTTCGCAGATCTCGATCGGGGTGTCGATGAAGATCTCCTGGAAATCGCCGTCGTCGAGGGTGGCCCGAATCGCGTCCCGGTCGCGGACGTAGGGGCTGATGAAGGCCGTCAGCGCGATGATGCCGGCCTCGCAGAACAACTTCGCCACCGCGCCGATCCGGCGGATGTTCTCCTCGCGGTCCTGGGCAGAGAATCCCAGTCCGAACCGCTGGGCGAACTCGGGTCCGTGCCGCTCCTCGAGCAGATCCGGGCCGGCGTTGAGCCCGTAGCGGACGTTGTCGCCGTCCAGCAGGTAGCTGCGGATGCCCCGCTCGTAGAGCTTCTGCTCGACCACGTTGGCGACCGTGCTCTTGCCGCTGCCGCTGAGCCCGGTGAACCAGATGACGCAGCCCTTGTGGCCGTTGAGTTGCTCGCGTTCGCCGCGGCTGATCTTGTGTTCGTGCCAGGTGATGTTGTTCGACATTTCCGACTCCTGTATTCCCAGACGGCAGCGAAACCCCAACGGCCGCTTACCACCTGTGCGTCACCGGATGCCGCGCCCGCTCCGGGTGGAGCCTGGCCTGCCGGCACCGGCGCGCGGCGCGGCGCGGCAACCTCGCCGCACCGGTCACACGCTTCACCATATTGTCTAGCAATCAAACCGGGTAAGAACCAGCCCACAAGTAAAGATGGCCGATTTACGGGTGTTTTATTCCGCGGGCCGGCAGCGCTCCGGCAGCCCCGAACTCGGGCTCGCCAGCAAACACGTTCCCGTCGGTGGTGGCGAACGGCGCCGGCCACACCGGCCGCCCGTTGTTCGCTGCGGTTCACAGCCGTCCGGCCGGGGCTTTGCCGATCGGCCGGCGCCGATCGGGGCCTTTAGCACAATCACGGCCGGGTGCGGGCACTTCGGCAGCGCCGTGGGTGTTTGGATCGCCGGCGGCGTTAGCTGTTAATCTTCTGTACATCCGCGGTTCAGGGGTTGTCGGGCGGGCGCCGGTGGGTTTGACTCAGGCGGAGCGCAACGGTGCCGTCGCGTCCGCTGCGGTGCGCTGACGGCCCGGCGCGCAGGGGTGGGACTCGTCGTCGCTGCGCGCGGCGATCGATCGGCGGCTCTCGGGTGAAGCGAGTCGGCAGCCGCCCGGCAAACGCGCGGCAGGCGATGTGATGCGGGAGGACATCAACCACCGAAGCCATTGACTCGGTTGCCGGTGCCGGCCAGGCGCGGCCCGGACACGCCGCAGTGAATCGCTCGCGGCGGGTGCGGCAATCGCTCGACCAAGAGGGGAACACGCATGCTGGACTACGGGGCCCTGCCGCCGGAGATCAATTCGACCAGAATGTATGCCGGGCCCGGCTCGGCACCGCTGATCGCCGCGGCCGCGGCGTGGGACGTCCTGGCCAACGCGCTGGAGACCGCGGCGCGCGGCTACTCGGCGGTGATCACCCGCCTGCACGGCGAAAGTTGGTCCGGCAGTGCCTCGGTCGCGATGGCCGGCGCCGCTGCCCCGTATTTCGCCTGGCTGGCCGAGGCCGGGACACAAGCCGAGGAGGCGGCCGGTCAGGCCCGCGCCGCGGCGGCCGCCTACGAGGCGGCATTCGGCGCCACGGTGCCGCCGGCGGTGGTGACCGCCAACCGCGCCCTGTTCGCGCAACTGGTCGCGAGCAACATCCTGGGCCAGAACACCGCGGCCATCGGTGAGGCCGAGGGCGCCTACGCCGAAATGTGGGCCCAAGACGCCGCCGCCATGTACGGCTACGCCGCCGCCTCGTCGGGGGCGACCAGGTTGCGGCCGTTCGACGAGCCGCCGCGCACCACCAACGCCGACGGGCCCGGCGCCCAGGCCGCCGCGGTGGCCCGGTCCGCCACCGGCTCGGCGGCCAACCAGTCGCACGCCTCGCTGTCCCGGGCCATGTCCGCGGTCCCGCATCAGCTGCAAACCCTTTCCGGCGCAGGGTCTTCCGGCTCCTCCTCGTCGTCGTCGGGGTCGTCGGCGCTGAGTGCGGTCGACAATTTCAACACCCTGACCGCACCGGTGAACCTCGGCGACGGCATCAGCCGCACCGTCACGTCCGGCGGAACCTTCGGCACCGGGCTGTTCCGCTCGAACCTGCAGTCGGCGGGCGAAGCCTTCAAAGCCGTCCCCGGCGCCGCCGCGGCGGCCGGCACTTCGACGGCGGCGGTCGTCCCCGGCCCGGCCGTGGCCGGCGCGGGCACCGCCACCACGGTCGGCCGACTGTCCGTGCCGCAGACTTGGGCGGCGACCAACCCGGCGGCCGGCACCGCCGCCGAACCGCTGTGGCTGTCGGACGCCGAACTCGACGGCGGGCCGTCCTGGCACGAAGGCCCGGCGGCCGGCATGTGGAACGGGGCGCCGGCGGCGGGCGCTTCGTCGTCGCTGTTGTCGCGGCCCTCGGTCAACAACGTGCTGCGGGTCGCGCCGCGCCAGTTCAAGATGCCGCGGCCGTCCGCCGGCGGGTAGCCGGTCGCCGAACCGCTGGTTAATTCACCCCCACAGTGCGGGTGGTGTCACCGATGGCTGAGAAAGGATCGCCGATGCTTGATTTCGGGGCGCTGCCGCCCGAGATCAACTCGGCCAGAATGTATTCCGGCCCGGGGTCGGGTCCCTTGACGGCCGCCGCGGCGGCCTGGGAGGAGCTGGCCGCCCAGCTGGAGAGCTACGCCGCCGGTTACTCGGCCACGCTGGCCGAACTGCGCGGCCCCGCGTGGTCCGGTGACGCGGCCGCCGCGATGGCCGCCGCGGTCGAACCGTACGTGGCGTGGGCAACCGGCACGGCCGCGCGGGCCGGGCAGGCCGCCGCGCAGGCCCGTGCCGCGGCGGCCGCCCACGAGGCCGCGTTCGCCGCCACCGTGCCACCACATGTGGTGGCCGCCAACCGAATTCAGCTCGCCACCCTGATCGCGACCAACTTCTTCGGGCAGAACGCACCGGCGATCGCGGCCACCGAGAGCTGCTACGCCGAGATGTGGTCCCAGGACGCCACCGCCATGTACGGCTATGCCGCGGCGTCGTCGGCCGCGACCACGCTCACCCCGTTCACCCACCCGCCCCGCACCACCACCGCGCACGGGCGGGCGGCCCAGGCGGCCGCGGTGAGCCACGCCGCCGATTCGCAACCACCGGGCTGGTCGTCGTTGGTCAACTCGGTCAGCGGCTTCAACACCGTGGTCACCACGCCGGGGCAGTCGTTCTTCGCCGCGGCCCGCACCCTGTTGGGCTGGGGACAATTCGGCACCGGGCTCAACCTGGCCAACATCCAGGCGGCCAAGGCCGCAGCGGGAGCGGTCCGCCTGCCCGCCGCGGTCGCCGGCCCGTCGGTGTCGGGCGGGCTGGGGCGGGCGGCAACGGTGGGCAGGCTGTCCGTTCCGCCGGCGTGGCCGGCGGCGAATCCCGTTGCGCCCCTGGGCGAGACGGTGATCCGGCAGCCGGGCGGCATGGTTCGGCTGGTGTCGGCGTCCGCACCGGATTCGCCCGCCGGCCCCGGAATCCCGCCGGCGCTGCGCACCGCCGATCGCTCGGCCGGTGTCCCGGTGCTGCGCAACGGGCGTCGCGCTTTCCGGATGCCGCGGCCGGCCTACGGCGGTTAGCCGGTGTTGGTGGCGATGTCCCCGGGGCCACGCCAGGGGCCGAGGTCGCCGAATTCGCCGTCGTGGTGGCCGGGGCCGGCGTCGTCGATGAGAGTGCGCAGCGCGAGATTGACGGCCTCCCGGGCGTCGGCCAGATGGAACCGGCGTATGGCGTCGTCAATCATGTTGACGTCAACCTCGATTTCGACCGTCTTCTTCATGGGGCAGCAATACCCCCTGGGCGTAAGCCCAATCGTCGGTGGCCGAAATCACCGCCCGGACGATTCCCCCGGCGCCCCGGTGTCGCGGTGTTCGATGTTTGCCGCGACCCGCGCCGGGAAGCCCGTCACCACAGCCTGTTCGCCCGCTTCGAGGAGGTCACGGCCGATGGCGATCTGCGATACCTGTGGCAACGACTACGACAAGGCGTTCACGGTGACCTGGACCGACGGCAGGAGCGCCACGTTCGACAGCGTGGAATGCGCCGCGGTCGAGCTGGCGCCGACCTGCGAGCACTGCGAGTGCCGGATCCTGGGTCACGGGGTCGAATCGGGCGGCGCGATGTTCTGCTGCGCGCACTGCGCCCGGCAGGCCGGCAATCACGACGTCAGCGATCGCGGCGCGGCCGGCTAGCGCGGGGCACCAGCCGGCGGCGCGGCTGGCAGATCGGCCAGCTCGTCACACAAATGCTCCGCCAGACCGCGCACGGTGGTGATCGTGGCGGGGCTGATGCGCACCCCGGTCTCGGTTTCGATGCGGGTGCGCAGCTCCAGGTTGCCCAGCGAATCCAAGCCGTAGTCCGACAGCGGCCGATCGGGATCGATTGTGCGGCGCAGCAAGAGGCTGAGCTGCCCGGAGACCAGCCGACGGATGGCCGACGGCCATTCTTCGCGCGGCAGCGCCCGCAGCTCGGCGAGGAACTTGCCGGCGTCCGGCCGGCCCTGCCCCGCCGACCGGAACGCCTCGGCGAACGGGCTGCGTTGCGCGAAGGAGGTCAGCCACGGCGTGCCCATGATCGGCGCGTAGCCCGCATACGGGCGGTCGTGGCGCAGCAGCGTTTCGAAGGCGCGGAACCCCTCGGTCGGTGTGATCGCGACGCCGGCGTCTTCGGCCAGGGCGGTGGCGCGGCCCACCTGCGACCACGCCCCCCACGCGATCGCGGTGGCCGGTGCGCCGCGGGCGTGCCGCCAGCGGGCGAACGCGTCCAGCCAGCTGTTGGCCGCCGCGTAGGCGCCCTGCCCGGGAGACCCCACCAGCGCGGCGGCCGAGGAGAACAGGCAGAACCACTCCAGCGGCTGCCCCGCGGTGGCCTGGTGAAGGTTCCACGCGCCGTACACCTTTGGCGCCCAGCACCGGTCGATGAGGTCGTCGGTGACGTTGGTCAGGGTGGCGTCCTCGACGACGGCCGCGGCGTGCAGCACCCCGCGAACCGGCAGCCCGGTGGCGGTCGCGCATGTCACCAGACGTTCGGCCGTGTCCGGCTGGGCGATGTCGCCGCACTCGACCGCGATGTCGGCCCCGGCGGCGCGCAGCCGCTCGATGGCCCGGCGGGCCTGTTCGCCGGGTTGCGAGCGGGAGTTGAGCACGATCCGCCCGGCGCCCACATCGCCGTCGCGGGAAGCCATTTCGCCGGCCAGGAACAGGCCCAGGCCGCCGAGGCCGCCGGTGATGATGTAGGCGCCGTCCGCGCGGAACGGCCGCACCTTCTCCGGCGGCAGGGCGGCCACGCTGCTGGCGGTCCGCGGCACCTGCAGCACCACCTTGCCGGTGTGCCCGGCCGCGGCGACCAGGCGCACCGCGGCGACGGCGTCCTGCAGCGGATAGTGCGTGGTGCGCGGCATCGGCAGCTCGCCGGCCGCGGTGCGCTGGTACACGGTGGTCAGCAACCGCCGGACGGTGTGCGGGTGGCTGTGGGTCAGCAGCGCCAGGTCGACGGCGAACAACGAGAGGTTGCGGCGGAACGGGAACAGCCCCAGCCGGCTGTCGCGGTAGATGTCGCGCTTGCCCAGCTCGATGAAGCGCCCGCCCAGGGCCAGCAGTTCGATCCCGGCGCGCTGCGCCGCGCCGGGCAGCGAGTTGAGCACCACGTCGACGCCGTACCCGTCGGTGTCACGGCGAATCTGCTCGGCGAACTCGAGGCTGCGCGAGTCGTACACGTGCTCAATTCCCATGTCGCGCAACAGTTGCCGGCGTTGCGGGCTGCCCGCGGTGGCGAAGATCTCGCAACCTGCCGCCCGGGCGATGGCGATGGCCGCCTGCCCGACGCCGCCGGTCCCGGAGTGGATCAGCACCTTGTCGGTCGGCGCGATGCGGGCCAGGTCGTGCAGGCCGTACCAGGCGGTGGCCGACGCGGTCGGCACCGCGGCGGCCTCCCGGAGTGGAATCTCCGGCGGCAGGGTGACCGCGTGCCGGGCATCGGCGAGCACGAAGCTGCCCCAGCATCCGTTCCCGGACAGGCCGCCGACGCGGTCGCCGACCCGGTGCTCGGTGACGCCCGGTCCGACGGCGGTCACCACCCCGGCGAAGTCGCCGCCCAATTGCTGCTGGTAGCCCTCGAACGTCGGGTAGCGCCCGAAGGCCACCAGGACGTCGGCGAAGTTGATGGTCGACGAGGCGACCGCCACCTCGATCTCCCCCGGCCCGGGCGGCACCCGGTCGAACGCGGTGAGTTCCAGCGATTCCAGGTCGCCGGGCGTGCGGATGTGCAACCGCATGCCGTCGCGCCCGTGATCGACGACGGTGGTTCGCCGGTCGGCCGGCCGCAGCGGGCCGGGGCGCAGCCGCGCGGTGTACCACTGCCCGTCGCGCCAGGCGGTCTCGTCTTCTCCGGAGCGGCTTTGTAGTTGCCGCGCAACGTGTCCGGGGTCGGTGGCGTCGTCGACGTCGATCTGGGTGGCGCTCAGGTGCGGATGCTCGGCGTCGATCACCCGCATCATCCCGCGCAGCCCGGCCTGGGTCAGATTGGGCGCATCGCCGGCGACGACTACCGCGGCATTGCGGGTCAGCACGAACAACCGGGGCGATTCGCCGGGTAGCTCCGAGAGCTCGCGGGCGACGGTCGCGAGGTGCGACACGTAGTCCCGGCCTCGCCGCGGCGCGGCCGGGTGGTCGGCCTCGGAGGCGGCGGCCACCACCACGACACCGGTGAGCCGCTGCAGCGGCCGGTGACCGTTGCCGCCCGGCTCGCCGCCGGACAGCAGCGAACGCAGCTCTTCGGTATCCACCGCCCCCGGCGGCAGGGACACGGTACGGCATTGCGCGCCATCGGTTTTCAGGACGTCGGCGAGTTGCGTCGTCAACGCGTCATCGCCGTTGGACGCCGCGTCGCACGCGCTGAGCAGCAACCAGGATCCCGGCTCGCCCTGCGGCGCCTCGGGCAGTTCCCGGGCTTCCCACTCGATGGTCAACAGCCGATCGTCGAGCAGCCGTTGGGCGTGTTCGTGTTCGGAGGCCGCGCCGGCCAGCCGCAGCCCCTCGACCGTCAGCAGCACCGTCCCGGATTGGTCCAGCACGTCGACGTCGGCCTCGCATTCACCGGGTCGCGAGGACGTGATCCGGGTGAGGCAGTAGTGCGCGTTGCGCGTCGAGTGATAGTTGCGCAGCCGGCGCACGCCCACCGGCAGCAGCAGACCGCCGGCCCCCGCCCGCTGCACCTCGGGCGCGGCGATGACGGACTGCAAGCACGCATCCAGCAGGGCCGGGTGCGCGCCATAACCCGACTGCTGTGAGCGGATCGCGCCCGGCAGCGCCACCTCGGCGAGCACGGTGCCGACGTCCCGGTCGCCGACCGACACCGCGGCCAGACCCGAAAAGGCCGGGCCGTACTGAATACCTACGGCGCCGAACGCCTTTCGCAACTCGGCGCCCTCAATGCGGGACGGGTGGTCGGCGATCAGCGTTGCCACGTCGTGCGCGGGCGGCCCGGTCTCGCCGCCGTGCTCTGGCGGCAAGGCGTGCAGGACCGCGCCGGCCCGCCGGATGCGCTCGCCGTCTTCGTGGGTGTCCACGGTGAACTCGAGCCGCCCGGGCCCGGTCACCGTCGCCGTCGAGGAGACCTCCGTCCGGCCGGCCAGCAGCAGGGTCTGCTCGAACGTGACATCGCGCACCTCGGCGCGCTCACCGAGCGTCGCGGCGGCGGCCGCCAGCGCCATCTCGCAATAGCCGGCTCCGGGAAACGCTGCGACACCGTGGATTTGGTGATCGGCGAGCCAGGGGTGGGCATCGGTGCCGACCTCGCCCTGCCACACGTGCCGTTCCGGTTCCTCCCGCAGGTGCACGTGCGCCCCGAGCAGCGGGTGCACCGCCTGGACCGACGAGCCGTGCGCCCGCTGCACCGACTCGCGGCGAAGCATCAGCCGCCGGTGCGCCCAGGTGGGCAGCGGCGCATCCACCAATCGCCCGGCGGGGTACTGCACCGAGAAGTCGACCAGGGCGCCGGAACTGTGCAGGTCGCCGACGAAGCCGCGCAACCCCAGTGGCAGCTCCTGCTCGCGGCGCATCGCGGCCAGCGCGGCGATCGGCACGTCCAGGCTGGCGGCGTTCTGCTCGACGGCATGGGTGAGCAACGGATGCGGCGCCAGCTCACCGAACACACGGAATCCGTCCTTGAGCGCGGCCTGCACGGCCGCCGCGAATCGCACGGTGTGGCGCAGGTTTTCGGCCCAGTAGTCGCCGCCGAACGACGGCCGCTCGCGCGGATTCCACAGGGTCGCCGAGTAGTACGGCACCTCGGGTGCCGTTGGCTCCAGCTCGGCGAGCACCTCCACCAGCTCGTCGAGGATCGACTCCACCTGCGGCGAGTGCGAGGCGACGTCCACCGCGACCTCGCGCGCCATCACGTCCTGCTGCTGCCAGGCCGCGACCAGCTCGCGGATCGCCTCGGCGTCCCCGCCGACGACGGTCGAGGTGGGTGAGGCGACCACCGAGAGGACCACGTCGGAGATGCCGCGGATGGACAGTTCCGAAAGCACTTGCTGGCCGGGCAGTTCCACCGATGCCATGGCGCCGCGGCCGGCGATCCGCGCCATCAGCCGGGAGCGGCGGCAGATGACCTTCACGCCGTCGCCCAGCGAGAGCCCGCCGGCGACCACCGCGGCCGCGCACTCGCCGAGCGAATGCCCGATCACCGCGCCGGGACGCACCCCGTAGGACTTCATCGTCTCGGCCAGGGCGACCTGCATCGCGAAGATCGTCGGCTGGACTTTGTCGATGCCGGTCACGGCCGGCGGGGCCGACAGGGCCCGGGTGACCGAGAACCCCGATTCGGCGGCGATCAACGGCTCGACGGCGGCGATCGTCGCGGCGAACACCGGCTCCTTGTCCAGCAGTTCGGCGCCCATCTGCGACCATTGCGAGCCCTGCCCGGAGAACACCCAGACCGGCCCGCGGTCGCCTTGTCCCACGGCGGGCTGATACGGGATGTCGCCGTCGGCGACCGCGCGCAGTTCGGTGCGCAATTCGGCGAAACCGCTGGCCGACACCACCGTGCGCACCGGGCGGTGCGCACGGCGGCGCGTCAGCGTGTAGCCCAGATCCCTTAGGCCCCAGCCTCTTAGGCCGGCAAGCGCGTCGCCGGCCTGCTCGTCGAGCCACGCCGCGAGCCGGGCGGCGGTGACCCGCAGCTGCTCGGCGGAGGTGGACGACAACGGAAACAGCAGTGGCCCAACGGTTTCGGGCGCAGCCGAACCCGCCGCCTCCGGGGCAGGGGCCTCCTCCAGGATGGCGTGCACGTTGGTGCCGGACATGCCGTACGACGACACCGCGGCGCGTCTCGGATGATGGCCGTTGCTGGGCCACGGCGTATTCTCCTGCGGCACAAAAAGTTCCGTGTTGATCCGGGCCATCTCGTCGGGCAACCGGGTGAAGTGCAGATTCCGTGGCACCACGCCGTGCTGCAGCGCGAGAATCGCCTTCATCATCCCCAGCGGCCCGGACGCCGACTGCAAGTGGCCGAAGTTGGTCTTGACCGACCCCAGCACACACGGCCCGTCGGTTCCGTACACCGCGGCCAGGCTGGAGTATTCGATCGGATCGCCGACCGGGGTGCCGGTGCCGTGCGCCTCGACGAGGCCGACCGTGGTGGCGTCGATGTCCGCCGCCTGCAACGCCTTTCGGTAGACGGCGACCTGAGCCGTTTCCGAGGGCGCGGCGATGTTGACGGTGCGGCCGTCCTGGTTGGCGGCGGTGCCCCGCAGCACCGCCAGGATGCGGTCGCCGTCGCGCCGGGCGTCGTCGAGCCGCTTGAGCAACAGCATCACGCATCCCTCACCGGAGACGAAGCCGTCGGCGTTCACGTCGAAGGCGTGGCAGCGGCCGGTCGGGGACAACATGCCCTGCAGCGAACCCGACACCGACTTGCGTGGTTCCAGGGTCACCACCACCCCACCGGCCAGGGTGAGGTCGCTTTCGCCGCCGCCCAGGCTGCCGCAGGCCTGGTGCACGGCCATCAACCCGGACGAGCACGCCGTGTCCACCGTGACCGCCGGCCCGTGCAGGCCCAGCGTGTAGGCGACCCGCCCGGAGGCGAAGCTGTTGGAGGTGCCGGTGAATCCGTACGGGCCCTCGGCCGCGCCGCAGTCGGCGGACAGCAGTTCGTAGTCGCCGTGCGTCAGCCCGACGAACACGCCGGTCTGCGATCCGGCCAGCGACGCGGGGTCCAGGCCCGCGTGTTCGATGGCGTCCCACGACGTTTCCAGCAGCAGCCGGTGCTGCGGGTCGACCGCGGTGGCCTCGCGCTCGGTCATCCCGAAGAAGTCGCAGTCGAAGCCCCCGACGTCGTCGAGGAACGCCCCCCACCGGGTGACCGACCTGCCGGGCACGCCGGGCTCGGGGTCGTAGTAGAGGTCCGCGTCCCACCGGTCGGCGGGAATCTCGCCGACCAGGTCGTCACCGCGCAGCAATGCCTCCCAGAGGCGTTGCGGGGAATCGATCCCGCCGGGAAGCCGACAGGCCATTCCGATGACGGCAACGGGTGTGGCAGTTGCGGCACGCAATGTGCAGTCCCCTGTTCTCGCCCACTCCCCTGGCCGGCGCGGACCGTCTCTTCGCGCGTGCCGGAGGAAGTACGTACAGCAGTTATTGTGCAGATGTCAATTTACCTGCGGAACCACGCCCGCTTGGCGGGAGTGAAGAATTTCTCCCGGGGGTAGCGGAAACGCGCCCGCGACGCATCCGCGTCACCAGCGGCCGGCCGGGAACACGTGCCGGCGTGTGCAGCGAAACCGCTTGGAAATCAGCCCATTTCATGCGCCCGCAGCGCCGAGTGTTACTTCTTGTCGGCCCGCTGCGAGTCGCCGGATTCCTCGGAGTCCCCGGACTCCTCGGCTTCCCGGGCCGGATCCTCGATCACCTCATATGCCGGATCGACCATCGACAATTCCCGCTGACCGGCCTGGCGGGCCTTGCCGCTGATCCGCAACAGCTGACCGGGCTGGATGTCGGCGCCGCCGTGGCCGTGATGGAAGATGACCGTGATCTCCCCGCTGCTGTCGCCGACCACGATCCGCCGGCGGGTGCCGCCGCGCTCGGCGACGTCCTCGACCTCGCTGACCCGCCCCTCGATGGTGGCCCGCTGCCCGGAGATCAGGCCGGCCACCATGATGACCGCCGACGACCGCGCCGGATGCTCGTAGGCCGCGACCTTCTGGTCCTCGTCCTGGGACACCCACGCCTGGATCTTGTCGAGCTCCTTGGCGATGCGCTGCTCGAACGTGTCCGGGTAGGCCTCCCGGATCCGCGATTCCACGTCGTAGGGCACGATCGTCGCCGCGGCGTCGGGGATCTGGCTGACGGCCCGGGCGACCTTGTCCGCGGTCCGGTCGTGCAGCAGGCGGCCCAGCAGCCGCGCGAAGGTCCGTCGCGGCAGCAGCACCGTCACGTTGGTATTGGGATGCTCGTCGCGCACCTTGGCGACCATCAGCTGCGCGGACCGGCTGATCCGCCGGTCCGGGCAGTCCACGATCCGCAGCGGTGTGTCAAGCGAGAAGTGGTCCCAGCGGTTCCGCAGCTGCGCGGCGTGCGCCGGGTCGACCATGAAGTGCACCGCCACCAGCTCGTCGGCCCGCAGGCCCCGGCCGTATCGCAGCGCCTCGATCACCGCCAGGTCGACCGAGTCGACGAACACCAGCACCTTGTGCCGCGCGTACTTCACCAGCTCCGGGCGGTCGGTGCGGAACATTTCGAGAATGGCTGCCTCGGCCCGGTATTCGCGGTTGAGCCGGGTCAGCACGAACACCAGCAGCGGGAACACCACGACCACCAGCCAGGCGCCCTCGGTGAACTTCGCCACCGCGAAGATGCCCACCACGATCGTCGACAGGACCGCCGCGGACAGGTTGATCGTCAGCCGGTGCCGCCAGCCCGCTTCCCGATGGGTCAAGTGGTGCTTGGTCATCCCGTAACCGGCCATCGCGAACCCGGTGAACACGCCGATCGCGTAGAAGGGCACCAGCGCGTTGACCGAGCCCCCGGTCGCGACCAGCAACGCCACCGACAGCGCGGTCAGGGTGATGATGCCGTTCGAAAACACCAGGCGGTGACCGCGTTTCGTCAACTGCCTGGGCAGGAAGCGGTCCTCGGCGACGAAGCTGGCCAACGCCGGGAACCCGTTGAAGCTGGTGTTGGCGCCGGTGAACAGGATGGCCGCCGTCGACGCCTGGACCATGACGAAGAAGATGTCGCCCACCACGCCGCCGCCGTAGACGGCGTGGCCGATCTGGGACAGCACCGAGGGGTATTCGGTCAGGTACGGGGTGGCGTGGGTGACGTGGGCCAGATAGGCGACCCCGGCCAGCAGGAAGCCCAGGATGCTGGCCATCGCGGTGAGCACCCGACGGGCGTTGCGGCCCTGCGGCTTTCGGAAGTAGTCCACCGTGTTGGAGATCGCCTCGACCCCGGTCAGCGACGAACCGCCGTTGGCGAAGGCCCGCAGCAACACCAGGATCGTCGCGCCCAGCACCAGCCCGTTGCCCTGATGGACCGGCACGGTCCCGGCCAGGTGCGCGGGATCGTAGATCGGCAGGTTGCCGATGACCGCGCGCACGACGCCGATCACGATGGTCAGGCCCACCATGACGATGAAGGAATAGGTCGCCACCGCGAACGGCATTCCCGCTTCCCGCAATCCGCGCAGGTTCGCGTAGCAGATGACGAGCACCACGCCGACCGTGATCGCCAGGCTGTAGGGGCCCAGCACGGGGATCGCCGACACCACCGCGACCGTCCCGGCGGCCGACTGCACGGCCACGGTCACCACGTAGTCGATCAGCAGCGCGGCGGCGGCGATCTGCGCCACCCGGGGGCCGAAATTGTCCCGGGCGACGATGTAGGAGCCGCCCGCGCGGGTGTAGGCCATGACGACCTGCCGGTAGGAGGCGGCCACCAGCACCAGGATGAGCAGGATGACGCCGGTGATGGGCAGCAGCAACAGGAACGCGGCCAGCCCCGCGTGCGGCAACAGCTCGATCAGGATCTGCTCGGGACCGTAGGCGACGGACGACACCGCGTCCGGCGAAAGTGCGCCCAGCGCAACACCATTGGACAACTTCTCGGACGCGATGTCCTCGGTGATCAGCGGCTTGCCCAGAAACACGCGCTTGGCCACATCCCCGAACGAGAGCGGGATGCGCAGGTTGCCGGTCGAACTGGTCACGAGCACCGTCCTTATGTGAGACGCCTCCGAGCATTGTGCACGCCCGCACGGCCGCCGGTGCGATCAGGCGAGCCGGTGCGATCAGGCGAGCCGGCGCACCGCGGCGGCGATACGCTCGTCGTCGGCCGTCAGCGCGACCCGCACGTGCTGCGCGCCGCGCGGGCCGTAGAACTCGCCGGGCGCCGCCAGAATGCCGCGCCGCGCCAGCCAGGTGATCGTGTCCCGGCACGGCTCGCCGCGGGTGACCCACAGATACAGGCCGGCTTCGGAATGGTCGACGGCGAAGCCGGCCGACCGCAGCGCGGGCAACAGGGCGGCCCGGCGCCGTTCATAGCGCTGCCGCTGCGCCCGCTCGTGCGCGTCGTCGTCGAGGGCGGCCACCATGGCCGCCTGCACCGGCGTCGGCACCATCATCCCGGCGTGCTTGCGCACCGCCAGCAGCTCGGCGATCAGCTCGGCGTCCCCGGCGACGAAACCGGCCCGGTAGCCGGCCAGCGACGAGCTCTTGGACAGCGAGTGGATCGCGAGCAGCCCGGTGGGGTCGCCGTCGCAGACCTGCGGATGCAGGATCGACAGCGGCTGCGCGTCCCAGCCCAATCCCAGATAGCACTCGTCGGAGGCCACCAGGCAGCCCCGGTCGCGGGCCCATGCCGCCACCTTGCGCAGATGATCGACGCCCAGCACCCGCCCGGTCGGGTTGCTCGGGGAGTTCAGGTAGTACAGCGCCGGGGATTGCGGGCCCACCTGGGTCAGCGAGTCCGCGCGCAGCACCCGCGCCCCGGCCAGCCGGGCGCCGACGTCATAGGTCGGATACGCCAGCTCGGGCACCACGATCAGGTCCGCCGGCCCCAGGCCCAGCAAGGTGGGCAGCCACGCGATGAGCTCCTTGCTGCCGATCACCGGCAGCACGCTGGCCTCGGTCAGCCCGACCACCCCGAACCGGCGGGCCAGGGCGGCCACCGCCGAGTCCCGCAGCCGGGCGGTGCCCGCGGTGGCGGGGTATCCGGACGCCGAGCCGGCGGCGGCCAGCGCCTGCTGGATCACGGGCGCCACCGGGTCGACGGGGGTGCCGACGGACAGGTCGACGATGCCGTCGGGATGCGAACCGGCCAGCGCCTTGGCCTCGGCCAGCGTGTCCCAGGGAAACTCCGGCAGGGCCGCCGAGACGGCCGGGCGACGCTTCCTGAGCTGGTGTGGCACCGGGCCGCTCAGTCGCCTTCGCCTTGCGGTGGCAGGTCCTTGACCACCTGCGGGTCGTTCTCGGTCAGCCCGACCTTGGCCGCCCCGCCGGGCGAACCCAGCTCGGCGAAGAAGTCGGCGTTGATCTGCGTGTACTGGCTCCACTGGTCCGGCACATCGTCTTCGTAATAGATCGCTTCGACGGGGCAGACGGGCTCGCACGCCCCGCAGTCGACGCATTCGTCGGGGTGGATGTAGAGCATCCGGGCGCCCTCGTAGATGCAGTCGACCGGGCACTCCTCGATACAGGCCTTGTCCTTGATGTCGACACAGGGTTCGGCGATCGTGTACGTCACAGACGTCTCCTCCATGTTCTAGTCCGTGCACTAGGGCTCAACGCGTGGGCTGCTGTTCAAGCTTTCACCGGCGCGTCGCGACCGCTTCCGGCGGAGCTTTCGGTTACTGATACTAGACGTTGCAGATACAGGTCAACCATTTGGCGCGCCCCTCGGGTTACCGATTTAAGACTGACAGTCTCGCAGCCCGCGCGCGGGCCCCGTTTCGCCCAGCGCGAACACCGTCGACACGCCGCTGACCTGCGCGGAGTTGCGTCGACCCGGCGGTCTTCGATATCTGTTGCGGTACAAGCACGCTCGCGGGGCCTGGTAATCTCAACCGAAAGACGGCAACCGCTGGGCAGATGTTCTCGCCGGAATAGCGGTGCATTGACTGGGGAAGGTGTCCACACATGAGGCTGTCGTTGAGCAAATTGGGCGTTGCGGTGGGCAGCGCGGCAGTGGCATTGACCGCCGCGGCCGGTGTCGCATCCGCCGACCCCATGGACGCGATCATCAACACCACCTGCAACTACGGGCAGGTGATCGCCGCGCTGAACGCGTCCGACCCGGCGGCTGCCCAGCAGCTGAACTCGTCGCCGATGGCGCAGTCCTACATCCAGCGGTTCCTGGCCTCCCCGCCGGCGAAGCGTCAGCAGATGGCCCAGCAGATCCAGGGCATGCCGGCCGCGCAGCAGTACATCAACGACATCAACCAGGTCGCGGTCACCTGTAACAACTTCTGAGCGCGCCGGGTCGCCGGAAGCCGTTCAGTAGCCGCCGAGCAGGCAGCGCACCCGTCCCAGGACCTGCGGTCCGACGCGGCTGCGGATGCGTGACGGGTCGGCGGGCCTGCGCCCCCACAGCAGCAGCACCCGCGCGGCCGCGTCGGTTTCCAGGGTGGCCGGGCCCTGCGGCTCGGCGAACCCGATGCTGATCCGCTCCGGATCGGCGTCCAGCACCACGTCGTCGGTGCCGTCGACGCGCAGCCGGGCTTCGACCCGCTCGCCGGGTTGCAGTTGCCTGGCCCCCTTCACCAGCAGCGGCCGGCCGACCGCGAGCACGCTGTGCGTGGTCATCCACGGCTCGGCCAGCCCCGCCTGGAAGGCCCCGCCGCCGTCGGAGTCCCCGGTGATGTCCCAGCCGTGCAGGACGAGTTCTTCGCGCATGTGCTCGGCGAACCACGGCACCTTCATGGTGCGGCCGGTCCAGGCCACGTCGGTGTCGGCGGGGATGGCTTCGGCGGCCTCCGCGACCTCGTTGAGGGTGGCCATCCGGTCGGCCAGCGCGCCCCACAGGTCGGCGTCGTTCAGGACGCGCAGCGGGCCTTCCCGCTCCTCGAAACCGCGGGTGGCCACCGGCTCGCCCGCCAGGTGAGCGCCGAGCACCCGGGCCAGCTCCTCGGCGTTTCCGGCCTGGTGGACGACGACGTCGCGCACCGTCCAGGCCTCACACCAGGTGCCCGCGTCGGGACCGCGCCGTTGCGCCGCGTCGCAGAACGGACGCCACTCCGGAAATCGATCGTCGTCAATTCGTCGCTTCACGGTCTCGGGTATACCCGCCGGCTGTGACAGGAAAGCGAACTAGGCGGCCAGCGGGGTGTAGTCGGTGGTGCGCTGGCGCGCCGGGCGCCCGATGCCCTCGGCGATCGCGGTCAGCTCGGCCACGGTCTTGGCCGACCCGTGTTCGGAGCCGGCCATCCGGGAGATGGTCTCCTCCATCAGCGTGCCGCCCAGGTCGTTGGCGCCGCCGTTGAGCATCACCTGGGTGCGCTGCACACCGAGCTTGACCCAGCTGGTCTGGATCTGGGAGATGCGGCCGTGCAACATGATTCGGGCCAGCGCGTGCACCGCCCGGTTGTCCCGATGGGTGGGGCCGGGACGGGCGGCGCCGGCCAGATACAGCGGCGAGCTCTGATGCACGAAGGGCAGCGGCACGAACTCGGTGAAACCGCCGGTGCGGTCCTGGATGTCGCGCAGCACGTTGAGGTGGCCCACCCAGTGCCGGGGGTTGTCGACGTGGCCGTACATCATGGTCGAGCTCGACCGCAGCCCCACTTCGTGTGCGGTGGTGACGATCTCGATCCACAGCGAGGTCGGCAGCTTGCCCTTGGTCAGCACCCAACGCACCTCGTCGTCGAGGATCTCGGCCGCGGTGCCGGGGATGGTGTCCAGCCCGGCCTCGCGCAGGCTGATCAGCCACTCCCTGATCGACAGCCCGCTCTTGGTCACCCCGTTGGCGATCTCCATCGGCGAGAACGCGTGCACGTGCATCGACGGCACCCGCGCCTTGACCGCGCGGACCAGATCGGCGTAGCCGGTGACCGGCAGTTCGGGGTCGATGCCGCCCTGCATGCACACCTCGGTGGCGCCGGCGACGTGCGCCTCCCAGGCGCGGTCGGCGACCTCCTCGGTAGACAGCGAGTACGCGTCGGCGTCGCCCTTGCGCTGCGCGAAGGCGCAGAACCGGCAGCCGGTGTAGCAGATGTTGGTGAAGTTGATGTTGCGGTTCACCACGAACGTCACGTCGTCGCCGACGGTGTCGCGGCGCAACGAATCTGCAAGGGCGGCAACGGCTTCCAGCGCAGGACCGTCGGCGGTGGCCAGCGACAGGTATTCGCTGTCGGTGCAGCCGGCCGGGTCGCGTTCGGCGGAGCGCAGCGCGGCGAGCACGTCGCTGTCCAGGCGTTCCGGCGCTCTGGCGCCCTGCGCGGCCAGCTCGTGCACGTGCGCGCGGATCGACTCCCAGTCGCCGAAGGCGCTGTCGATGTCGCTGCGGGTCTCGCTGTTGCGGCCCTGCGTGTCGATCGCCGCGTTGAGGTCGACGCGGCCCGAGGAGCCGACGTCGTCGGGTTCCTGCCACGGCAGCCCCACCGGATTGACGTCGCGGGCCAGACCGGTCACCGGATCGGCCAGCGCCCGGACGTGCCCGGACACCCGCGGGTCGATCCAGGCCGCACCCGCCTGCACGTATTTGGGCTGCGCGGTCAGCCGCTGGACCAGCTCGTAGCCGGATTCGGCGGTGACGGCGGCCAATTCGTCCAACGCCGGCCACGGCCGCTCGGGGTTGACATGGTCGGGCGTCAGCGGTGACACACCACCCCAGTCGTCGATCCCGGCGGCGATCAGCGCCCGGCATTCGTCGCGGGACACCAGGTTCGGCGGGGCCTGAATCCGCATCCCGGGGCCCAGCACCAGCCGCGCCACCGCCACGGTCGCCAGGTAATCCTCGATGCCGGCGTCGGGGACCGCGGCCATGGCGGTGTGTTCCTTGGCCCGGAAGTTCTGCACGATCACTTCTTGCACATGGCCGAACTCCTTGTGCGACTTGCGAATCGCGTGCAAGGTGTCGGCGCGTTCGGCGAGTGTCTCGCCGATACCGACCAGCAGACCCGTGGTGAACGGAATCGACAACCGGCCCGCGTCGGTCAGCGTGCGCAGCCGCACCGCCGGGTCCTTGTCCGGGCTGCCGTAGTGCGCAAGGCCTTTCGTCTCGAACAGCCGCCGCGACGTCGTCTCGAGCATCATGCCCATGGACGGCGCCACCGGCTTGAGCCGCGCCATCTCCGACCAGCTCATCACGCCGGGGTTCAGGTGCGGCAACAGCCCGGTCTCCTCGAGCACCCGGATCGCCATCGCCCGCACGTAGGACAGCGTCGAATCGTAGCCGCGCGCCTCCAGCCACTCCCGCGCCTCGGGCCAGCGATCCTCGGGGCGATCGCCGAGGGTGAATAGTGCTTCCTTGCAACCGAGTTCACCGCCGCGGCGGGCGATGTCGAGAATCTCGTCCGGCTCGAGGTACAGGCCCGCGCCTCGGGCGCGCAGTTTGCCCGGCACGGTGACGAAGGTGCAGTAGTGGCAGTTGTCCCGGCACAGGTGGGTGACCGGGATGAAAACCTTGCGCGAGTAGGTGATCGGCAGCCCGCCGCCCGGGCCGCGCCGGCCGGCCGACTCCAGGCCTGCGTCGCGGACCCGGGCCGCGCTGGCGCACAGGTCCGCCAGGTCGTCCCCGCGCGCGGTCATCGCGACCGCCGCCTCGTCGATGTTCAGCGCAACGCCATCTCGAGCCCGCCGCAACACCCGTCGTAACGCCGAGGCGGTCGCCTTCGGCGTGGCCCGCGATGAGGCCCTGGCCGGAACCACAGGATCAGGTAGGGCGGTAGGCTCCTCGCCCGGAGTCAACAGCACCTTGGTGTAACTTCCCCACGATCGAATTTCATCCGCGCGTCCCAACATGTGAAATCGTGGCACCCGTAGCGGGTCCCGGATGGGCAACTGTCAACAGTAGCGCCACGCCCACACCGGCAAGCGGGCGACATCCCGGCCCGGAACACGGCGACTCAGCCGCCGCGGCCGCGCCGCCACAGCACCCAGACCGGCGGCGCCACCCCGAGCACCAGCAGCAGCAGGGCCCCGTAGGCCATCACCCCGCGGCCGCCCAGGATGACGTCGTCGGCCGGGCCGCCCATGCTGATCACCGCGACGGTCAGCAGCCAGGTCCACAGCGGCAGCGCGACCAGCCGCGGTGATCGGGTCCAGCGCCCGGCGGCCCACACCAGCGCCGCGTTGAGCAGCCCGGAAATCAATCCGCTGATGGGAAAGGGAACCGTCCCGATATACAAAGGCAGCAGCAGGGCCCCGGCCAGTGCGGAGAGAACCCCGTCGACCGCCAACAGCGCCAGGACAACGAAACGAATCGCGGGGTCTGTCGCGCCGCTGTCTTCACCGGACGCGACGCGCGGCTTGGTTTCGGTCAGGTCGGAACGCTGTCGATGTTGGAGAGTATCGAGCCGATAACCCACTGCAGGCTGTCGAGCCGGTCCTGCCAGTGCTGCTGATTAGGGTCCAGGTCGGGGTCCATGCGAATTCCTTCCGTGGCTGCCTGATTGGCAGCCTACCGCCTGGGGGCGGCGCCGAATTCCAGGCCCGCGAGCAGATCCGTCTCCCAGCCGCGCTCGTCGCGCGCGCCGGCCGCGCCGGCGACCAGGACGTAATGCTCCTCGTCCAGGATGGGCAGGGCCACGTTGTTGGACAGCGCGCAGGCGCGGCCGGTCGGCCCGACGACCACCTGGGTGGCGTGCGCGGCCAGCGCCGCCCGCTTGGCCGCCCAGGCGTGCGGGCCCGCCGCGACGACGGCGTCGATGTGGTCGTCGGCGTAGCCGAAGGTGAACTGCTCCGCCGAGGGCATCGACCAGTCCGGCCGCAGGTCCTCGGGCGTCAGCGCCTGCACGGCCGCCTCGAACGGCCGGGTCGCGAACACCGACCAGTAGAACTTGGGTACCGCCCACGGCTCGCCCGGGAAGTCGCCGGCGCCGGCCGCGGCCACGGCGGCCGTCGTCACGGTGTGCACGTGGACGTGGTCGGGGTGGCCGTACCCGCCGGCGGGGTCGTAGCCGACGACGACGTGCGGGCGCTGCTCGCGAATGACGGCCACCAGCGCGCCGACGGCCTCGCGCTCGTCGGCGTCGATGAATCGCTGCCGGCGCCGCTTGGGGGTGCCGGGCATGCCGGAATCGCGCCAGCGGCCCGCGCCGCCCAGATAGCACGGTTCGCCGACGCCCAGCTCCCGCAGCGCGGCGGTCAGTTCGCCGATCCGGTAGCCGCCGAGCTGGTCGGCGCGATCGACGGCGAGTTCGGCCCACCGCTCGCCGATCACCTCGCCCTCTTCGCCCAGCGTGCAGGTCACCACCCGGACGTCCGCGCCGGCCGCGGTGTAGTGCGCGATGGTGGCGCCGGTGCCCAGGCTCTCGTCGTCGGGATGCGCGTGGACGAACAGCAGCCGCGGCGTCTCAGCCATGCAGCGCACCCTACCGGCCGCCGTGGTGCGGTTGCTGCGCCGGGAAGCAGCAGATAGGAACGCGCACGGCTACTATCAAGAAATGCCCCAGCTGACCGACCGGACCGGCAGCCGAAGCCGTCGGCGCGGCGAGGTCCTCGAACGCGCCCTCTACGAGGCCACCCTGGCCGAGCTGACGGAAGTCGGTTACGGGGGCCTGACCATGGAGGGCATCGCGGCGCGGGCCCACACCGGCAAGGCCGCGCTCTACCGGCGCTGGGACACCAAGTGCGAACTGGTGCACGCCGCTTTGGTTTTCGCGCTGCCGCCGGTGCCCGAGCTGCGGTCCGGCCGGTCGGCCCGGGAGAACCTGCTGGCGATGTTCACCGCGCAGCGCGACCTGCTGGCCGGCAAGACCGCGTTTCCCGGCATCGAGGTCATCCAGCAGCTCTTGCACGAGCCCGAGATGCGGGCCATCTTCGCCGACGCGGTGGTCCGGCCGCGGCTGAAGATCGTGGAGTCGATCCTGCAGTCCGCCGTGCAGGACGGCGACCTCGATCCGAAGTCGATCACCCCGCTCACCGCTCGCATCGGGTCGGCGTTGATCAACCAGCATTTCCTGCTGAACGGGTCGCCGCCGAACCGGCGGGAACTGGCCCTGATCGTCGATACCGTGATCCCGCCGCGGGGTTCGGACCGCGCCGCCGACTAGCTACGGCCCGGTCTTGGTCCATTGGCCGGCGTCACCGACGATGCCGACCGGGACCGCGCCGGACAGGCTGACGTTCTGCACGCTCGGGCCGGCCGCCACGATGGTGGTGTCCTGCAGGATCGGCAGCACCGTGGACATGTTCCACAGTCGCGGTTCGACCGCGGTGATCACGTCGTTGATGTTCTTGGTGCCGTTGAGGGCGGCGTCGATGTTGGACTGGATGCTGCGATCGCAGATGCCGGTGAGGTTGGACGGCGCCTGTACCAGGGCATTGGGGTCGGCGGGCCGGCTCGGCGGTGGTGTCGAGGTGGGGGTTGCCGACCTGGTGGCCGGTCCGGTCGACGGGGCGGGCCCGCC
Source organism: Mycobacterium timonense (assembly GCF_025821985.1). NCBI lineage: Bacteria > Bacillati > Actinomycetota > Actinomycetes > Mycobacteriales > Mycobacteriaceae > Mycobacterium > Mycobacterium timonense. The sequence continues at coordinate 42,814 of NZ_JACKSY010000018.1, forward strand.
CGGGGCGGGCGACGTGGGCGTCGGCTCGGTGGAGGCCGGCACCTGGGTGGACTGCAGCGCCGGACAGCCGTAGCGGGCGGCCAGCCGGGTGGCCAGGTTGCCGCCCGCCTGATGCCATCCGACGATCGCGTCCACCCGGTTGTCGTTCAGCGCGTCGCGGTAGAGGGTGACCGGGTCCAGCGCCAGCACGGTGGCGGCGATGCCGACGTTGCGCAGCTGGTCGGCGGCGGTGTTGGCCACCGCCACCGCGGTCGGGTCGTTGGCCGCCACCCCGATGGCCAGCGAGAGCTGTTGGCCGTCCTTGCTGATCCGGCCCCGGATGACCTCGGGCGGCCCGGTGTTGGGCGGACCCGGGGCGGGCGTCGCCGGTGAGGCCGACGTGTTGGGCTCCACCTTGTACCCGGCGCCTTCCAGCAACGCCAGCGCCGCCGGTGTCGTCATCGCCGGCGGGGCGGTCGGCTCGTAGCCGGGGTCGCTGGGCGCCCGGATCTGGGCCTGGTCCAGGGTGACGGTGTTGTCGCTGCCCGCGCCCACCGCCGCGAGCAGGTCGACGTCGAGCAATCCCAGGATCGCCTTACGCACTTGCGTGTCGGCAAGTTTGGGCTGGGTGGCGCGCAGCGTGAGCTGCATGACCCGCGGTGTGACGATCCGGGCGGTCCGCACGTCGGGGATGGCGGACAGCTGCGCGAACGCCGCCGAGCCGCCGTGCACCTGCGCCACCTGGGTGTCGCCGTTGCGCACCGAATCGGCAAGGGCCGCAGGCGCTCCCGCGCGCCGGAACAGGATGAGCCCGGGCTTGGCCGGGGGCCCCCAATAGCGGTCGTTGCGGGCGATCAGGATCTCGTCGCGCTGCGGGTCGATGCTCTCCACCCGGAACTGCCCGCCGGTGACCGGAAGCGCCCGGGCCAGACCGGCGGCGAAACCGCCGGGCACGTCCTTGACGATGTGCGCCGGAAGGATGTTGTTGAACAACTCTTTCCACGCCGGGTAGGGCTCGGAGAAGGTGACCACCGCCTGCTTGCCGCCTTCCAGCGACTGCACGCCGGTGATCAGGTCGTAGCCGGCCGGGTCGACGACCCCGGGCTGGCTGACCATCTGGTGCCACAGATACCAGAAGTCGTCGGCGGCGATCGGGGCGTTGTCGGTCCACTGCGCCTCGGGCCGGATCTTGTAGGTCACCGTGAACGGGTTCTGGCTCGTCACCTCCGCGGACACCAACAGGGTCGGGTCCATCTCCCAGCGGGAGCCGGTGGGCGTGTTGGGATCGGGCACCGGCCGGAACGCGCTGGGCAGCACCAGCGCGCTGATCGCCGCGTTGACCGGGGACAGGTCGGAGAGCAGGTGCGGATTGAAGCCCGCCCCGATCGAGTCGATGCCCATGATGATCTGGCTGACCCGGGGCGGCGGCGGCACCGAATTGTGCGGCGTGTCGGTGCTCTGCGGGGCCGGCGGCGGGTTGACCGTGCACGCCGAAAGCACCAGGCCGACCACCGAAACCAGGCCGCCGAGCACCATGAACACCCGGCGCACTCGTCTCGGCACGCTGATCAGGGTATCGAGCAGCCGCACAGCAGCCCGTCCGACCACCAGTGGTTCAGCCCCGGGCCTTGGCGCGGGCCCGGCTGCGCGCCCGCGAGGTGGCGTCCAGCTCGACCTTGCGCACCCGCACGATCTCCGGAGTCACCTCGACGCATTCGTCGGCCGCGCAGAATTCCATGGCCTGCTCCAGGTCCAGCTCGAGCGGCTTGGCCAGCGTCTCGATGACATCGGCGGTCGAGGACCGCATGTTGGTCAGCTTCTTCTCCCGGGTGACGTTGATGTCGAGATCCTCTGCGCGCGGGTTGATTCCGACGACCATGCCCTCGTAGGTGTCCTGGCCGGGTTCGACGAAGAACTGGCCGCGGTCGGCGAGCTGGATCATGGCGAACGGCGTGATGGTGCCGGCGCGGTCGGAGACCAGCGACCCGGTGTGGCGGGCCCGGATCTCCCCCGCCCACGGCCGGTAGCCGTCGAACACGGCGTTGGCGATGCCGGTGCCGCGGGTGATGGTGAGGAAGTCGGTGCGGAAGCCGATCAGCCCGCGGCTGGGCACGATGAAGTCCATGCGGACCCAGCCCGCCGCGTGGTTGGTCATCTCCTCCATGCGGCCCTTGCGGGCGGCCATCAGCTGGGTGATGGCGCCGACGAACTCCTCGGGGCAGTCGATCGTCATCGCCTCGAACGGCTCGTGCAGCTGGCCGTCGATGGTGCGGGTCACCACCTGCGGCTTGCCGACGGTGAGCTCGAAGCCCTCCCGGCGCATCTGTTCGACCAGCACGGCCAGGGCGAGCTCGCCGCGGCCCTGCACCTCCCAGGCGTCGGGCCGGCCGATGTCGACGACCCGGATGCTCACGTTGCCGACCAGCTCCTGGTCCAGCCGGTTGCGGACCAGCCGGGCGGTCAGTTTGTGGCCGGGCACCTTGCCGGCCAGCGGCGAGGTGTTGGTGCCGATGGTCACCGAGATCGCCGGCTCGTCGACGGTGATCCGGGGCAGCGCGTGGGCGTGGTCGGGGTCGGCCAGGGTGTCGCCGATCATGATCTCGGGCAGCCCGGCCACCGCGACGATGTCGCCGGCGATCGCCTCGTCGGTGGGGCTGCGCTCGACGCCCTCGGTGGCCAGCAGTTCGGTGATCTTGGCGCTGGTGATCACCGGCAGCCCGTCGACCTCGCGCATCCAGGCCACCTGTTGGCCCTTGCACAGTTTGCCGTTGTAGATGCGGATCAGGGCGAGCCGGCCCAGGAAGGTCGACGCGTCGAGGTTGGTCACCAGCGCCTGCAGCGGCGCCTCCGGGTCGCCCGACGGCGCCGGGATGTGCTCGAGCAGCACGTCGAACAGCGGGTCGAGGTTCTCCCCGGCGGGCACCTCGCCGTCGGCCGGTTGCTCGGTGCTCGCAACGCCGGCGCGGCCGGAGGCGTACAGCGTCGGCAGGCCCAGCGCGTGCTCGGCGGCCTTGGCGGCCTCGTCGTCCAGGTCGGAGGCGACGTCGAGCAGCAGGTCGTGGCTGGCCTCCACCACCTCGGCGATCCGGGCGTCCGGCCGGTCGGTCTTGTTGACCACCAGGATCACCGGCAGGTGCGCGGCCAGCGCCTTGCGCAGCACGAACCGGGTCTGCGGCAGCGGCCCCTCCGAGGCGTCGACCAGCAGCAGCACCCCGTCCACCATGGACAGCCCGCGCTCCACCTCGCCGCCGAAGTCGGCGTGCCCGGGGGTGTCGATGACGTTGATGACCGTGACGCTGCCGTCGGGGTGGTGGCGGTGCACGGCGGTGTTCTTGGCCAGGATGGTGATGCCCTTTTCCTTCTCCAGGTCACCGCTGTCCAGGATGCGCTCCTGGGTGTCGTCGCCGCGGTGGTGCAGCGCCCCGGACTGCCGCAGCATCGCGTCCACCAGGGTGGTCTTGCCGTGGTCGACGTGGGCGACGATGGCGACGTTGCGAAATGGCACGTCGGAGATTCTGGCAGCGCGGGGCCACCGATAGCGAACCGGCTGGATAACCCGGGCCGCTCGGGTCCGCTCGTCGAGTGTGAATCCTGGGCGTTTCAGTGTGCATCCTGGGCGGGCCCCATCGGCGTGTCGCCTACCTGGCTGCACACTGAACGCCGGGGCGCGCTGTCTTACCAGCCGCGGCGGCGCGGCGCCGTGCCCACCAATTGGTCCTTGGCCGCCACCTCGCGGCTGCGGTAGACGATGTAGGGCCGGAACAGGTAGACGACCGGGGCGCTGAACACGTGCACCAGCCGAGTGAACGGCCACAGCGTGAACAGCACCATGCCGATCAGGGCGTGCAACTGGTAGTCCAGCGGCGCGTTGACCATCACCTCGCCGTGCGGCTGCAGGATCCAGATGCGGCGGAACCACAACCCCACGGTGTAGCGGTAGTGGAACTCCCCGCCGTGCGGGCCGGTGCCGATCAGGTCGCAGTACAGGCCGACCACGATGGCCAGCACCAGCACCACGTACATCACCTTGTCGCTGCGGGTGGTGGCCGCCGACACCGCCGGGCGGGTGAAGCGGCGGTAGATCAGCAGCCCGACGCCGGCCAGGGTGGCGAAGCCGGCGGCCGACCCGGCGATGACGGCCTGCATGTGGTAGAGGTGGTCGCTCATCTTCAGCATGTGCGTCACCCGCGGCGGGATGAACAACCCCATCACGTGTCCGGCGAACACGGCCAGGATGCCGAAGTGGAAGATCGGGCTGGCGATGCTCAGCAGCCGCGACTCGTAGATTTGCGACGACCGCGACGTCCAGCCGAACTTGTCGTAGCGGTAGCGCCACCAGGTGCCCACGATCAGCACCGACAGCGTGACGTAGGGCGAGATGTCCCAGAACAGGACGTTGCTAAACACCGGGGGTTCCTTCGGCTCGAGGTGGCACGGTCAAGGTAAACGGTTGCAGCCCAACGGCTTCCGCGGGCGGGCCGGCCTCTAACAGTTGACGGGCCAGCCGCTCGGCGCGGCGCGCCTCCTGATCGGTTGCCGCGGGCAGGGTCTGGCAGACGGCCGCGACGGCCGGCTCGTACGGCGACTTGGCGTCGGCCAGGGCGCAGCGCAGCACGTCGATCGGCACCCGATGCGCGATCAACAGCCGCCGCCCGGCGTCGGGGTCGACGGTGGCGGCGAATTCGAGCACCACGGTCAGGTGGTCGGGCGCCTCGTTGCTGGGCGGCTGCACGCCCGCCTCGCGGTAGGCGGTGGCGAAGGCCAGCATCTCGCGGCCGCGGTTGCGGGTGTCCCCGGCGGTCCAGTAGGTCAGGTACATGGTGGCGCGCCGGCGCATGTCGAAGGTCGCGACGTAGTCCATGGCCGCGGCCATCGGTTCGCGGCCGCGCAGCGCCGCGGCCGTCTGCCCGAGCAGCGCGCCGGCCGGGCCGCTGACATGGCCGAGCAACTCTTCCACGGTGTCCAGCCTCCCGCCGAACCCGTCGTCGGGGTAGGCCAGCAGCAGCGACGCCGCCTGCCACACCAGGCGATCCTGCATCACCCGGCTGCTGGAGCGCTCCCGCAGCGCCGACAGCAGCCTCATCGCCGCTGCGCCTCGGGGAACATGCCGGCGGGCACCTGGCCGCCGTCCCAGTTCAGCAGGTTCACCCGCGGCCGGGTGCTGCCGGGCTCTGCCTCGGTGGGGCCGCCGCGCTGCTTGAGGGCGTGGAAGGTCTCCACGGCCACCGGCTCCGACTCGTACATGCCCGGCCCGCCGTCGCCGGTCAACGAGCAGCCCATCTGCTCGAGGTCGCGGGCCTGCGGCGCGAACGCCGTCGGGATGACATAGCGCTCTTCGTATTTCGCGATGGCCAGCAACCGGTACATCTCGTAGATCTGTTCCTCGGTCATGCCCACCGAATGCGGGATGTGCGGCTGGGTTTCGCGGCCGAGGTTGATGTCGCGCATGTAGGAGCGCATCGCCGCCAGCCGCCGCAACACGCCCTCGACCACCGCGGTGTCACCGGCGGTGAACAGCTCGGCCAGGTATTGCATCGGGATGCGCAGCGCGTCCAGCGCGCCGAACAGGTTGCCCAGGTCCTCGCCGTCGTGGCCGTCGCGGCTGACCGCGTCGACCACCGGCGACAGCGGCGGGATGTACCACACCATCGGCATGGTCCGGTATTCCGGGTGCAGCGGCAGCGCCACCCGATAGGTGTGGATCAGCGCGTACACCGGGGAACGCTGCGCGGCCTCGATCCACTCGTCGGGAATGCCCTGCGCCCGCGCGCCCGCGATGACGTCAGTGTCGTTGGGGTCCAACAGGATATCGCACTGCGCCCGGTAGAGGTCGGTGTCGTTTTCCACCGACGCCGCCTCGAGTACCCGGTCCATGTCGTAGAGCACCACACCCAGATAGCGCAGCCGGCCCACGCAGGTCTCCGAGCAGATGGTGGGCAGCCCCACCTCCATCCGCGGATAGCACAGCGTGCACTTCTCGGCCTTGCCCGTCTTGTGGTTGAAATACACCTTCTTGTAAGGACATCCGGACACACACATCCGCCAGCCGCGGCAGCGGTCCTGATCGACCAGCACGATGCCGTCCTCGCTGCGCTTGTACATCGCGCCCGACGGGCACGAGGCCACACAGGACGGGTTGAGGCAGTGCTCGCAGATCCGGGGCAGGTAGAACATGAAGGTCTGCTCGAGCGAGAGTTTCACCTCTTCGCTGACCTTCTTCAGGATCGGGTCCTCGGCCAGGATCTCCGGCGACCCGGCCAGGTTGTCGTCCCAGTTCGGTCCCCAGGACACCTTCATCGGCTCGCCGCTGATCAGGCTTTTCGGCGCGGCCGTTGGGAAGGTGTCACCGGCGGGTGCGGTGGTCAGGTTCTCGTACTCGTAGGTCCACGGCTCGTAGTAGTCGCCGATCACCGGCAGCTTGGGATTGGCGAAGATGCGCAGCAGCTTTTGGAAACGGCCGCCGTCACGCAATCGCAGCCGGCCCCGCTTGTCGCGGATCCAGCCGCCACGCCACCGCTCCTGGTCCTCATAGGTGCGCGGATAGCCTTGTCCCGGACGGGTTTCGACGTTGTTGAACCACACGTATTCGGTGCCCGACCGGTTGGTCCAGGCCTGCTTGCAGGTCACCGAGCAGGTGTGGCAGCCGATGCACTTGTCGAGGTTCATCACCATCGCCAGCTGCGCCATGACCTTCATGTCAGTACACCACCTCTTGGCTGCGACGACGGACGATCGTCACCTCGTCGCGCTGGTTGCCGGTCGGCCCCAGGTAGTTGAACGCGAACGCGTGCTGGGCGTACCCGCCCGCCAGGTGGCTGGGCTTGATCCGCACCCGGGTCAGCGCGTTGTGGTTGCCGCCGCGCTTGTCGTTGGTTTCGGTGCGCGGCGTGTCCACGGTGCGCTCCTGGACGTGATAGACGTACACCACCCCGTCGGGCATCCGGTGGCTGACGATGGCCCGGCACACGTAGATGCCGTTGGCGTTGACCGCCTCGACCCAATCATTGTCGCGCACTTGGATTTTCGCCGCGTCTCCCGGGCTCATCCACATGGTCGGGCCGCCGCGGGACAGCGACAGCATGTACAGGTTGTCCTGGTAGGTGGAGTGGAACGACCACTTCGAGTGCGGGGTCAGATACCGCACGGTGAGCCCGATTCCGTCCTCGCATGCGCCCAGCCGCGGCTGGCCGAACAACCGCGCCATGTCCAGCGGCGGTCGGAACACCGGCAGATGCTCGCCGAGTTCCTCGACCCAGTCGTGCGCCAGGTAGAAGTGCATCCGTCCGGTCAGCGTGTGGAACGGCTTGAGGTTCTCGATGTTGATGGTGAACGGCGCATACCGGCGGCCACCCGTCTCGCTGCCCGACCATTCCGGGCTGGTGACCACCGGAACCGGCCGCGCCTGGGTGTCGGCGTAGCTGATGCGCTTGTCCTCGCTGCCCTCGGCCAGATGCACCAGCCGCTGCCCGGTGCGTTTCTCGAGCTCGTGGAAACCCTCGACCGCCAGCCGGCCATTGGTGGTGCCCGACAGCAGCAGCAGCACGTCGGCCATCCGCGCGGCGGTCGTGATGGCCGGGCGGCCCGCCGCCACACCGGATTTCAGCACCCCGAACCGGGCGGCCAATTCCTCGACCTCGCGGAACGGATGCACGGTGACGCCCTTGGTGGTCAACCCGAACTTGTCGACCAGCGGGCCGAGCGTGCGCCACTTGTCGTAGACGGCGGCGTAGTCGCGCTCCACCACGGTGAGCTTGCCCATGGTGCGTCCGGGCACCGGCGTCGCCCCGCTGCGCAGCCAATCGTGTTCGGCGCCATCGGGATAGGCCATCGCGTCGGGTGTGTCGTGTTGCAGCGCGGTGAGCACCACGTCGGTGCGGGTGCCCAGGTGCTCCTTGGCCATGGTGCTGAACGCGCGGGCGATGGCGCCGAAAGCGTCGAAGTCCGAACGGGTTTCCCAGGGCGGGTCGGTCGCCGCGCTGAACGCGTGCACATACGGGTGCATGTCGGTGCTGGAGATGTCGGCCTTCTCGTACCAGGTCGCCGCCGGCAGCACCACGTCGGACACCAGCGTCGTCGAGGTCATCCGGAAGTCGATCGACATCATCAGGTCGAGCTTGCCCTCGGGGATGTCTCCCTCGCAGGTCACGTCGACGGGCCGCACCCCGTCCTCGGGCGGCACCGCCGACGCGTTGGAGTCGGTACCCAGCAGATGCCGCAGGAAGTATTCGCCCCCCTTGCCCGACGAACCGATCAGGTTGGCGCGCCACACGGTCAGCACCCGCGGCCAGTTGACGGGGTTGTCCGGATCGGTCACCGCGAGTTTGAGGTTGCGGCGGCCGAGCTGCTCGGCGACGTACTCGGCGACATCGCGGCCGGCGGCGCGCGCCTCGTCGGCGACGTCCAGGCTGGACCGGTCGAACTGCGGGTAGTACGGGCTCCACCCCATCGCCACCGCCGAGGCCAGCAGGTCCATGGTGTGCCTGCCGGCGAACCGGCCCCGGCCCACCGGGCTGGCCAGCTTGTCCGCCCCGCAGCCGTCGTACCGCCATTGATCCGTGTGGGCGTACCAGTACGAGGCGCCGGGCACCTGGCGCGGCGGGCGCACCCAGTCCGTCGCCATCGCCATGGTCTGAAATCCGGTGAGCGGGCGCACCTTTTCCTGGCCGACGTAGTGCGCCCAGCCGCCGCCGTTGCGGCCCATCGACCCGGTCAGCATCAGCAGCGCCAGCACCGCGCGGTAGATCGCATCGCTGTGGAACCAGTGGCAGATGCCGCCGCCCATGATGATCATGGAGCGGCCGCCGGATTCCTCTGCGCTGCGCGCGAATTCCCGCGCCACCCGGATGGCCTGGGCGGCCGACACGCCGGTGATCGCCTCCTGCCAGGCCGGGGTGTTCTGCTGGGTCGCGTCGTCATAGCCGGTGGGCCATTGACCGGGCAGCCCCGGCCGCTCCACCCCGTATTGGGCGAGCATCAGGTCGAAGACCGTGCACACCAGGTGTTTACCGACGCGGCGCACCGGGACGCCGCGCGCCACGGACTTCCCCTCGCCGTCGACGGTGTCGAAGCTGGGCAGGTGCACCAGCGCCGTCTCCCCGTCCTCGGTCGGGGCGGCCCGCACACTGAGCGCCGGCACCAGGTCGCCCAGGTCCAGGTTCCACTTCCCCACGCCCGACTCGCCGTACCGGAAGCCCAGCGAACCGTGCGGCACCGCAACCGAATTGGTGGTCTCGTCGAGCAGCGCGGGCTTGAGCGCCGCATTCTCGACCGCCTCGCCGAGGTCGGCCGCGGTGAGGTTCTTGCCGGGCACCAGCATGTCGCCGCGCTCTTCGAGCTTGATCAAGAACGGCAGATCGGTGTAGCGGCGGGCATAGTCCGTGAAGAACGGAACCTGTTCTTGCACATAGCATTCCGAGAGGATGACGTGGCCCATCGCCATCGCCAGCGCCCCATCGGTGCCGGCGGCGCAGGGCATCCACTCGTCGGCGAACTTGGTGTTGTCGGCGTAGTCCGGGCTGACAGTGACCACCTTGGTGCCGCGGTAGCGCGCCTCGGCCATCCAGTGCGCGTCGGGCGTGCGGGTGATCGGGACGTTCGAGCCCCACATCATCAAATACGCTGCGTCCCACCAGTCCCCGGATTCGGGGACGTCGGTCTGGTCGCCGAACACCTGGGGCGAGGCCACCGGCAGATCGGCGTACCAGTCGTAGAACGAGGTCATCGGGGCGCCGATCAGCTCGAAGAACCGGGAGCCGGCGGTGTAGGACACCATCGACATCGCCGGGATCGGCGAGAATCCGGCCACCCGGTCGGGGCCGTAGGTCTTGATGGTGTGCACGTGGGCGGCGGCGATCAGCTCGGTGGCCTCGGCCCAGGTGATCCGGACCAGTCCGCCCTTGCCGCGGGCCCGCTGGTAGCGGCGGCGGCGCTCGGGGTCGGCCTGGATGTCGGCCCAGGCCAGCACCGGATCGCCGAGGCGTGCCTTGGCTTCCCGGTACATCTCGACCAGGACGCCGCGTGCGTACGGGTAGCGCACCCGGGTGGGCGAGTAGCTGTACCAGGAAAACGACGCGCCGCGGGGGCAGCCCCGCGGCTCGTACTCGGGCCGGTCCGGACCGACCGACGGGTAGTCGGTCTGCTGGGTCTCCCAGGTGATGATGCCGTCCTTGACGTAGATCTTCCACGAGCACGACCCGGTGCAGTTCACCCCGTGCGTGGAGCGAACCACCTTGTCATGGCTCCACCGGTCGCGGTAGAACACGTCGGCCTCGCGGCCGCCCTGCCGGGTCACCGTGCGCAGGTCGGCGGAGAACTCGCCCGGCGTGAAGAACCGCCCGCTGCGCTCCAGCAGCTCCTCGAGCACTCCACCGACGTGGGGTGTGGCAGTCAAGAAGTACTCCTCCTGGTCGATAGCGTCACGCCGCGAGCTGGGCACGCTCTCAGTTGTGACCGGCGGGGTGGACCCACCCGTCCACACCAGCCCGGATCGGCTCGTCCGTCGGCATTTCAGGCCCGCGGGCTGGGGGCGATACGGGCCCAGCATAGGCCGCCGCCGCCGCGGCGAGGGCGCGCGACCGGCTGGCAAAACACCAGGTGAGCCGCGCCGGTATGCGGGCAGCGGGAAGCCTGCCGGTCCGGCACCGAAGCCGGGACGGCACGGTCGGAACAAGCACTCGGCTCGCTATCGGCACGCACATCCAGGGCAGATTCGTGTGGCGTCGTTATTACAAGTCATATTGTTCTATTCAGTTCACTGCGACGACCTGCAACACGGCTGTGCGTCAGCTGCCGGAAGTCTGTGGACTTGGTTAAAGGACCCGCGCCAGGTCGCCCAGCCAGCCGCGATCGGCCGGCACCCAGTCGAGGTCGTGCAGCTGCGCCGCGGTGATCCAGCGCAGAGCCCGATGGTCGCGCGCTTCCGGTCGGCCGCGCAGCAACCGCACCCGGTAGGCGCGCAGCGTCATCCCACCGTCGACCGCGATGTCCCCGCCGAGCCGGTCGCCCACCGCGATGTCGCCGACCCGCAGATCCAGCTCCTCGGCCAACTCGCGGGCCAGCGCGTCGCGCTCGGTCTCGCCGGGCGCGACCTTGCCGCCGGGCAGTTCCCAGCGCCCGGCCAACTCCGGCGGGCGGGCGCGCTGGGCCACCAACAGGCGCGAACCGCGGATGAGGGCCCCGGCGACCACGATCTGGGTCGGCATGGCCAGTGACGGTATACCGTCGGCGCGCACGCCGCCCTCCTTACCCGCGCATCGCACCCAATTCCCTTGCCGCACAACAACTCTCTTACGGTTTCGCGGAGACCGTGGAATACTTGACGGTGGCCGGTGTGGCCTCTGCCAGGCACTTTTGCAGAATGGGGGTTGGCACATGATCACCGAACCCGCAACGGCGTTCTCACGCGTGTTCCGGGGCTATGACCCCGCCGCGGTCGATGCCTACGTCGAGGCGTTGCTGGCCAAGCAGAAGCTTCTGATCGACGAAGTTCAGAACCTCAGGGCGCAGCGAAACGAATCCGGCGACCAATTGGCCGCGCTGCGGATCGAAGTCGCCTGCCTCAAGGACGAGGTTGCCCACCTCTCGGACACCTCGCCGACGCCGTACGCGATCCAGCATCGGATGACGAAGATGCTGCGCCGCACGCTCGAGGAGATTTCCCGGATGCAGGCCGAGGCGCAGGCCGAGGCGGAGTCGATGATCGCGGCGGCCGCGGCGCAGGTCGAAGCATCGCATCGAGAGCACCAAGAGCTGTTGGCGGACATGGCCGCACAGCGGGAGGCGTTGGAAACGGAGCGCGAGGAAGCCCAGAAGGAACTCGAGGCCGAACTCGCGACGATGCGTGCGGAGACCCAAGCGTCGATCGACGAGGCGCGCCAGGAAGCTGAGCGTGAGTGCGCGCGGCTCCTCGCCGAGGCGAAGCAGAAGGCCGATGATCTCGATGAGCGGGCACGGCGCACGGTCGAGGAAGCGAATCAGCAACGCATCATGATCTTGGAGGAACTGATGGACGTGGCCCGCGACCTCCAAGGTCTTCCGGCCAGCCTGGAATCCGCCTATCAAGAACGAACGAGTCCTTCGGAAGCCAGCGTCGTGGTGCCCTTGGACCCGAAGAATCAGGCGCCGGGTCCCGCGGTCGCCTCGTAGTCGACCGGCCGCTGGGGTTCACCGCTCTTTCGCGACGTGTCCTGTACATCTGGTGACGGGAAACTAAGCTGGGGCGTGGTGGACGGTGGACCCGGCACCCCTACCGCAAAAGCGCCTTGAGGACAGAGCTATGGCTGTGTTAACGGATGAGCAAATCGACGCCGCACTGCCCGATCTGGACGGATGGGAGCGTGCCGACGGCGCGCTGCGGCGGTCGATCAAGTTTCCCAGCTTCCTGGACGGCATCGACGCCGTGCGCCGGGTAGCCGAGCACGCGGAAAGCAAGGATCACCACCCCGACATCGATATTCGTTGGCGGACAGTGTCTTTCGCGCTCGTCACGCATTCCGAGGGCGGTATCACCCAAAACGACGTCGACATGGCGCGCGATATCAACAGGATCGTCGGCAGCTAGCCCTCGCCTGGGCTCGCCTGCCCTCGCCCTCGCCGTCGGCGGTCACGCTGGCGTGACGCTCGCCGGCGGCGGTCACGCTGGCGTGACGCTCGGCGCGGTGACCTGGTGACCGGCGCGGCGGCCGGCGGCCGCGATCCAGATCAACGTCGCTACCGCCGCGACGATGTAGACCAACCCCGCCCAGGCCAGATACCACGGCCGGCCGATCTGCCAGATGTTCGGTTGCGCGAAGCTCAACAACCACGGCACCCCGATGAGGGTCAGCGCCAGCCAACCCCACCCCACGAGGCGCGCGCCGCGCCAGGCGCGCACCGGGCCGTGGATCGCCCAGATCATCAGCGGCACCAGCCACACCCAGTGGTGTGTCCAGGAGATCGGCGAGAGCAGCAGCCCGAACACCTCCACCACGATCAACCTGCCCAGCCGGTCGGAGCGGTCCAGTGCGCGCCAAGCCAGCACGGCCAGCACCGCGGTGCCCGCGACGGCGGTCACCAGCAACGGTCCGAATCCCACGTCGTGACCCAGGATTCGTGAGAGACCGCCGCGCCAGGACTGATTGAACGAGGTGGCGATGGGGCCGACCCGGTGGGCGTCGCCGAGCAGCTCGGTGAAGTAGTAGCGCGTCTGGTCGCCGACGACGAGGACCGAAATCCCAATGGTGGCAAGGAAAATGACGGCTGAGAACACCGTCGCGGCCCACCGCCGGGCACCGGCCAGGTACACACCGGAGACCGCGGGAGTCAACTTGATGCCGGCCGCCAATCCGACCAGCAGACCCGACACCCACCATCGCGTGCTGTAGACCGCCCACAGCACCGCGGTCATCAGCAACACGTTGACCTGCCCGTAGTCGAAGGTGCTGCGCAGCGGCTCGATCCAGATGGTGACCGCCGTCCACACCATCGCGACACGCCGGCCGTGGGCGCCGGCCGGCACGCCCAGCAGGCGCTGGCTGATCCGGACGGCGCCGTACAGCGCGGCGATGGTCGCCAGTTGCCAACCCAGGGCCACCAGGCCGAACGGCAACAGGTGCAGCGGGTAGAAGACGATGGCCGCGAACGGCGGATAGGTGAACGGCAGCGGGAAGTCCGGCGTCTGGTCGGCGTAGACGTAGCTGTACAGCGTGCCGGGGTGGTCGAGCGCGGCCGCTCCGCCGAGGTAGACGTGCAGGTCGACGAAGTTCGCGCCGTTGGGGACCAGGTACGTCCAGGCCAGGCGCGCGGCGACGCTCGCGACGAGCAGCAGCGGGGCCGCCACCGCGAGGACGTCCGCTGCACGCCGGGTGCTGGGTGCCGCCGGGGCGGCCGAGGTGGTGTCTATCCGCCCGACTTTAGCGATCGGGGCGCGCGCCGCCGTGGCCTCGGTGCCCAGATGACCCGTTTTCAAGCGGTTTTCGCGCGACCGGTCACCGCTGTCGCTCGTATCGGTAACGATCAAATAAATGCCACACGTGTCACTTGAGTCCCATCTGCATCAAAGTAGCTTCGGCGGCGGGACCTGTAATCGATCAACCAGGGAGAGTCATGCCAACCATTTGGACTTACTTGCGTGCAGCCGCCGTCGTGGTCGGCTCGTCCGCAGCGCTACTGACGGGCGGAATCGCCCACGCCGACCCCGTGCCCACTCCGCCGGTGCCCAACATCCCGCAGCAGCTGATCAGCTCGGCGGCCAACGCACCGCAAATCCTGCAGAACCTCGCGACCGCGCTGGGCGCCACGCCGCCGGCGCCGCCGGCCACCCCGGGCATCAGCTTCCCGGGTGTTCCGGCGGCCGGCTCGCCGGTGACCGCGTCGTCCCCGGCGGCCGTGCCCTCCATCCCGGGCCTGCCGCAGGCGGCGGCGCCCTCGGCGCCGTCGACGGCGACCGGTGGCATCCCCGGAATGATCCAGGGATTGACGGGCGCGCAGCCCTCGGCCGCGGCTCCCGCCGCTCCGGCCTCTTCGTCGATCCCCGGCCTGCCGGCGATCCCGGGGTTGTCGGCACCGGCGGCGCCCGCCACGCCGCCCGCCCCGCAGCTGCCGCAGGCGCAGGTCAACATGCCGGCGATGCCGGCCGGCCTGCCGGTCAGCGTGCCCGCGCAGGTGACGCTGCCCAAGGATCTGCCGGCGCTGGCGTCGGGGCAGGCCCCCGGCGCACCGGCGGCCCCCGCCGCACCCGCGGCACCCGCGCCGGCGGCCAGCCCGGCCGGTCCGGTGGCACCGCTGCTCGCTGCCCTGCCTTGAGCAGCACCGTCAATCGGCTAACCCACTACTGAGAACCGGAGGACACCGTGGCAACCACTTGGATTCTGTCCAAAGGTTTGGCCGCTGTCGTCACGGCATCGGTTGCCGCGCTCGGGCTGTGCCCGGGCGCGGCAGCCGACCCGGCGGCGGCGCCCCAGCCGGCACCACCACCCAACGCCGCCCCGCAATTGCCGGGCCTGCCCGCCTTGTCGCAGCTCAGCCCGCTGATCCAGCAAGCGGCCACCGACCCGCAGCAAGCCACCCAGCTGCTGATGGCCGCCGCGCAAGCCTTCAGTCACAACCCGACCGCGCCCACCGAGTCGAAGAACGTGGCCGCGGCGGTGAACCAGTTCGTCGCCGAGCCCGGCTCGCCGGTGCCCAACGGCGTGACCCCGCCGGACGGCGCGCCGGTCCAGCACGTGCCGGCAACCGGCATCGAACCCGGTCTGCAGGCTCACCTGCCGACCGGCATCGACCCGGCGCACGCGGCCGGCCCGGCACCCGCCGCCGCTGCGCCGTCGGCTCCGGCACCCGCCGCCACCCCGCCGTCGGCTCCGGCACCCGCCGCCACCCCGCCGTCCGCTCCGGCACCCGCCGCGGCTCCCGCGCCCGGGCCGGTTCAGCCGGCCACCGTCCCGGCCGCCGCACCGGTTCCGCCGCCACCGGCGCCGGCCGCCGCGGCCCCGGCAACCCCGGGCGCACCCGACGCCGCGCCGGCCCCCGCGGCGGCGCCCGGGTTCGGCGCCGACGCGCCGCCCACGCAGGACTTCATGTATCCCTCGATCGGCACCAACTGCCTGGCCGACGGCAGCAGCGCCATCGCCACCGCGCTCTCGGTGGCGGGGCCGGCCAAGATCCCCGCCCCCGGCCCGGGCCCCGGCCAGACCGCCTACGTGTTCACGGCGGTCGGCACGCCCGGGCCCGCCGAGGAGCAGAAGCTGCCGTTGAACGTCACCTGGGTCAACCTGACCACCGGCAAATCCGGAACCGTCGCGCTGAAACCGCGGCCGGACATCAACCCGGACGGGCCCACGACGTTGAGCGCGATCGCCGACACCGGCTCGGGCAGCATCATGTCGACGATCTTCGGGCAGGTCACCACCAAGGAACGGCAGTGCCAGTTCATGCCCACCATCGGCTCCACGGTGGTGCCGTAACGGCGTCACCGCTGCACCGCCCGCGAACGCGCGCGTCCCGGCCCGGGGCGGGCGCGTTCGCGCTCAGTAGGCCATGAACAAGATGGCGTCGCGGTCGTATTCGAGGCCAGGATGAACGCTGGCGAGGTGAGCCTGGGTCAATTCCACCAGCTCGTCCTCGTCCTTGCCGACGATGGCTTCGCCGCACGGACACGTTATGTGTGTCTTCACGTTGTCGCCCTTCCCTTCCGTGCACTCACTACTTGGCCGCCTTGGCCGCCGCCTTCATCTGCTTCTTGTAGGACCGCACCTGCCCGAGCGACCGGGCGTCGACGATGTCGGCGACAGACAGGTAGGTGCCGGCTTTGCCGAACTCGCCGGCGGCTTCCCGCCAGCCGGGCGGCGTCACCCCGTACTGCTTGCCCAGCAGCGCCAGGAAGATCCGCGCCTTCTGCTCGCCGAAGCCGGGCAGCCCCTTGAGCCGGCGCAGCAGCTCCTTGCCGTCGGGCTCACCGGCGGTCCACAGCGCGGCGGCATCGCCGTCGTAGCGGTCCACCAGCAGCTGCGCCAGGGCCTGGATGCGCTTGGCCATCGACCCCGGAAACCGGTGTATGGCAGGCCTTTCCGAACACAGTGCGGCGAACTTGTCCGGGTCGTAGTCGGCGATCGTCGCGGCGTCCAGCCGGCCCATCCGGTCGGCGATCTTCTTGGGGCCGGCGAAGGCGGTCTCGATCGGCACCTGCTGATCGAGCAGCATGCCGACCAGCAACGCGAACGGGTTCTCGTCCAGCAGGGCGTCGGCGGCCGGCTCTTGGACAAGCTGCAGTTTCGGCACGCAGACAGTCTAGAACCGCGCCCCGGGCCCCGCGTCCAGGGCGTTCACGCCGCGGACCGCACGCTCGGCGCGGCGGAATCCCCACCGCGCCGGCCGTCTCGTACAGAGCGATCATCAGCGCCGAAACACGTTGGCGCACAACATGATCGGCTATAGAAGCATCAGCCGCTCTTGCGGCGGAATTCCCGGCGGCTCTCCACCGGACCGTGCGCCCGCGACTGCTTGCCGGCGCCGTCCTTGTGATCGGAGCCGCCGGTGGATTTCGCCATCTTGCGGTCCAGGGCTTCCCGGAATCTGCGCTTGGTGTCGTCGTCGGACTTCGACGATCCGGCGCCGCCCGAAGACTTCGACGACGTTGAACCCTGCCGGGCACTCGATGCAGCCATAGCGGCAGCCTAGCCCCGGACCACCCGGCGGGCAGGGCGGGACAGCGTGACGGCGCGGCTAGCGCATCCCGGGCGGCATGCCGTAGACGTGCGAGATCGGCAGTGTCAGCAACACCCGCCGATCGGTGACCATCGCCTGCCGGTACTCATCCCAGTCCGGATGTTCACCAGCGATGTTGCGGTACAACGCAATCAGCCCCTGCACGGTGTCGTCGTCGGGCGCGGCCGCCGGCGGGGTGAGTTCCGCGGTGCCCTCGGCCACGGCATAGGACCATCCGTCGTCGGCGTCGACCAGGATCGATGCCCGCGGGTCCCGGCGCAGGTTGCGGGTCTTGGCGCGCGGCTCGGTGATCGACACCTGGATCACCAGGCTGCGCGGGTCGAAGTGGTACTGCACATTCGACAGCTGCGGTCGCCCGTCGCGTTTGATGGTGGCCAGCACCCCGAGAGAATTTCCACTGATGACGGCCAACAGTTTGTCGTCGAAGACTTGGCGTCCCATGCCGAAAGCCTACGTCGCACGCGACCGGCGGCCCCCGATGGTCGTCACCGGGCCGAGCTGGTGGAATCGGGGCATGACCGAATACGCGGCGTTTCTGCGGGGCGTCAACGTCGGCGGCGTCAATCTCAAGATGGCCGACGTGAAAAAGGCCCTGACCGACGCCGGCTTCACTGCGGTGCGGACCGTCCTGGCCAGCGGCAACGTCCTGCTGCAGTCGAAGGCCGGCGCGGCGGCGGTGCGCGCGAAGGCCGAAGCCGCGTTGCGCGAACGGTTCGGCTACGACGCCTGGGTGCTGGTCTATGACCTCGACACCGTGCGCCGGGTGGTCGACGGCTATCCGTTCGAGCGCGAGGTCGACGGCTACCAGTCCTATGTCACGTTCGTGGCCGACGCCGCCGTGCTGGACGAACTCGCCGCCCTGCCGGCCGGGCCCGACGAGAGGATCCGCCGCGGCCCCGATCCGCTTGGCGTGCTCTACTGGCAGGTGCCCAAGGGCAGCACCCTGGACAGCACCATCGGCAAGACGATGGGCAAGCCGCGGTACAAGTCGTCGACCACCACCCGCAATCTGCGCACCCTGGTCAAGGTGTTGAGCTAGCCGTCGCAAAACCCCACGGCGGCAAGGTTTTTCAGCCCCCGTCCGGGCTTCTCACTCGTCGGGCACCGATTCGATATAGCGCACGGCGTCCGCCTTGTCCAACCCCAGGCCGCGTGCCACCCGGACGTACTCGCGGGCCGCGGCCGCCATCGCGGCGTCGGTGGGGTCGTAGCGGGCGACGAAAGTGCCGAAGCGGCCCCGGGTTTCGATGATGGCGGCCGATTCCAGCTCGCGGTAGGCGCGGGCCACGGTGTTGACGGCGACGCCGAGCTGGCCGGCCAGCTCCCGCACGGTGGGCAACCGGGTGCCGGGTGGCAGCGCGCCCTCGCGCACCCCCTCGATCACCTGCGTCCTGAGCTGGTCGAAAAGCGGCTTGCCCGCCTTCATGTCGACCCGCAACCGGTCACCCAGCTCCACTCGTTCAGTATCGCTCAGCCGCGGCTATCTTGGTGGGATGCGCATAGCGGTGCTCAGCGGCGCGGGCATCTCCGCGGAGAGCGGGGTGCCGACCTTTCGCGACGACAAGAACGGACTGTGGGCCCGCTTCGACCCCTACGAGCTGTCCAGCACCCAGGGGTGGCGCGACAACCCGCAGCGCGTCTGGGGCTGGTATCTGTGGCGTCACTACCTGGTGGCCGACGTCGCGCCGAACGCGGGTCATCGCGCGATCGCCGCCTGGCAAGACCACGCCGAGGTCAGCGTCATCACCCAGAACGTCGACGACCTGCACGAGCGGGCCGGTAGCCGGCCCGTGCACCACCTGCACGGCAGCCTGTTCCAATTCCGTTGCGCCCGTTGCGCAAAGCCCTACACCGGCGAGCTGCCGGCGATGGCCGAACCGGCGCTGGAGGTGCAACCCCCGGTGTGCGGATGCGGCGGCCTGATCAGGCCCGACATCGTGTGGTTCGGCGAACAGCTGCCCGACGAGCCGTGGCGGCGTGCCGTCGAGGCGACCGAGTCCGCCGACGTGATGGTGGTGGTGGGCACCTCGGCGATCGTGTATCCGGCGGCCGGGCTGGCCGAGCTGGCGTTGTCCCGCGGCGCCGCCGTCGTCGAGGTCAATCCCGAGGTCACGCCGCTGTCGGCCAGCGCCACGCTCAGCATCCGGGAGACGGCCAGCCAGGCCTTGCCCAGGCTGCTGCAGCGGTTGCCGGCGCTGCTCAACTGAGCGCGGACTAGGCGGGCCGGTGCGCGCGGCCCAGCAACAGCTCCGACACCGGCATCGGCGACCAGGCCGGCAACGTCCACTCCCGCCGCGACGCGTCGACGTCGAACCCCGCCTCGACGATCGAGCGTTCGGTGTCGCGATGGGTGTGGCAGTTACCGAACAGCCGCGGCCACAACGTCGCATCGACGAAACGCTGAAAGCGACCCCGCGCGCCGGCACTGGCGATGTGCTCGAGGTAGCGCAGCTGCCCGCCCGGGCGCAGCAACGAATACAGGCGCCGCAACACGTTCTGAGGGTCGCGCACCGAACACAACACCAGCGAGCACACCACCGCGTCGAACGGCTCGTCGCCGCCGACCGCTTCGGCCGTCTCGCCGGTCACCACGACCCGAACCGGCACCACCTGCGCCGCCGCGCGGGCCCGGTCGGCCAGCCGCGGCTCGGGCTCCACCGCGATCACCTCGTCGACCGTCTCCGGGTAGAGCGGAAAGTTGGTCCCGATGCCCGCGCCGACCTCCAGCACCCGGCCGGTCAGGCCGGCCACGTTCTCCCGGCGAAGGGCCCGCACCGCCGCCGTCTCGTGCGTGGCGACGACCGGCCAGATGCGCGCGAAGAACGGGTTGTCGACGACCACCGTTGTCATGCCTGTGTGCACCTTCCGCCTCGAATGAGCCTCAGAATAGGGTCCGACCGCCACACTCGACGGGCGGTTGGCCGAACGGCCGTCAACCGATGTTGGGCACCGGTTCGGCGACCGCGCCGCCGGGCAATCCGACGGATCCGACGGGTCCGAGGGCAGGCTCGGCGAGGCGGGGTTCTTCGTCGGCCGCCTCGCTGATGCCGAACCGGTCGTGCAGCCACGCCAGCGGCTTGGGCGCCCACCAGTTCCACCGGCCCATCACATGCATGAACGCCGGCACCACCACCATCCGCACCAGGGTGGCGTCGGCGAACACGGCAAGCGTCAGGCCCAGGCCGAACATCCGCATGAACGAGACGTGGGCGGCGATCAGGGCGGCGAACGACATCGACATCACCAGCGCGGCCGCGGTGATGACCCGGCCGGTGCGGGCGACGCCCAGCGCCACGCTCTCGTCGTTGGCGGCGTGCGCCCGCTTCGGGGTCGGCCGGGCCGGCCGGGCGGCGCCGGAGGCCAGCCAGTACTCGCGGATCCGGGACAGCAGGAACACCTCGTAGTCCATCGACAACCCGAACGCGATGCAGAACAGCAGCACCGGCATGTTGGCCACCAGCGTCCCGCTCGGCGTGGTTCCCAGCGCGCCGAGGTGGCCGTCCTGGAAGATCCACACCAGCGCGCCGAACGCCGCGGTCAACGACAGGAAATTGCACGCGAGCGCCTTGGCCGGCAGCAGCACGCTGCCGGTGAGCAGGAACAGCAACACGAAGGTGATCGCCGCCATCAATCCCAGCACCAGCGGCAGCCGGTCCGTCACCGCGTCGACGCTGTCCCGGTTGACCTGCGCGACCCCGCCCATCTCGACCGACCGGCCGGCCGGTCCGGGTACCTCGTGCAACCGCTTGAGCTGGACGTCGTTCGCCGTGGAGAACAGCGGCGCGGTGCTGCTCACGGTCAGAAACGCGCTGCCGTCGCCCAGCCCGGTGGCCCCGGCCGGTGGGCCCACCCGGGTGCCGCCGGTGAACGTGCCGCCCGGGGCCGACACCGCCGACACGTCGGGCACCCGGGACAGCGCGGCGGCGTAGTCGTCCAGGTCGGCCGGGCTCAGGCCGGCGGCGTCGGGGATGACGACGGGCACCGAGGTCGCCGAGTCGTGGGCGAAGCCGCTGCGCAGCCGGTCACCGACCTGATGCGCCGATGCCGACCGGGGCAGCACCCGGTCGTCCGGGAACCCCCACTTGACCGAGAAGAACGGCAGCCCGAGCAGCAGCAACAGCCCGACGACGATCAGGCCGACGGGCGCCCAGCGGCGCATCACGAACTTGCTGGACCGGTACCAGAACAGCTGCTCGACGGGTTTGCGCACCGGTTGGGCGCGCCGCAACGCCCGCCGCA
This sequence comes from Mycobacterium timonense, assembly GCF_025821985.1. Lineage (NCBI taxonomy): Bacteria > Bacillati > Actinomycetota > Actinomycetes > Mycobacteriales > Mycobacteriaceae > Mycobacterium > Mycobacterium timonense. Next base: position 64,231 of record NZ_JACKSY010000018.1, read on the forward strand.
GCAGCCGGCGCACGTCCAGCGCGTCCAGCCGGTCGCCGAGCAGCACGATCGCGGCCGGGGTGATCACGATCGAGGCGGTCGCCACGAACGCGACGGTGGCCACGCCGGCATAGGCGAACGACTTGAGGAAGTACATCGGGAAGGCCACCGTCGCCGACATCGACAACGCCACGGTGACCGCTGAGAACAGCACGGTGCGGCCCGAGGTGGCCATGGTCCGGATCAGCGCCTGGTCCCGGTCGTGCCCCTCGGCCAGCTCGTCGCGGTAGCGGCTGACGATCAGCAGGGTGTAGTCGATGGCCAGCGCCAGGCCCAGGGCGGTGCTGAGGTTGAGCGCGAAGATCGACACCTCGGTGGTGAAGGTGATCAGGCGCAGCACCGACATGGAACCGACGACGGCCAGCGCACCCAGCGCCATCGGCAGTGCCGCGGCCAGCAGCCCGCCGAATACCCAGATCAGCACCAGGAAGCTCAGCGGCAGCGCGATCATCTCCATCACCAGCAGGTCGGCCTGGTTCTGGGTGTTGATCTGGGCGTACTGCATGGCCGCGCCGCCGGCGCGGACGGTGACGCCGTCGCGGTCGTGGACGAATTGGTCGGCCAGGGTTTGGGCGTTGTTCTGCACGAAGTTCTCGCCGCCCTTGAGGTTGACCACGATGAGCCCGGACTTGCCGTCGCGGCTCACCAGGTCCGCCGAGGCCTGCGGCGGCGCGGTCCAGGGCGAGGACACGTTGTACACCAGCGGGGAGCGCTGCAACTGCTCGACCAGCTCGGTGCCCACCCTGCGGGCCGGGTCGCTGTTGCTGCCGCCGGGGGCGGTGACCAGGATCAGCATCTGCTGGCCGCTCTGGCCGAACTTGTCGGTCAGCACCCCGATGGCCCGGGCCGACTCGGAGTCGGGGTCCTGGAACCCGCCGGGTGACAGGCTCTTGGCGACCGGGATGCCGAAGACGGCGGCGGCCAGGAAGACCAGCACGCCCAGTGCGATGATCCGACGCGGGGCCGCGATGGCGACTCGGGCGATTTTCTGCAGCATTGTGAGCCCTTCCGCTGCCGGTGCGCCCCATTGCGCTGGCCGCTGGATTGTCCGCGACAACCTAACAAACGCTAATTTTCACGCGTCCAACAGTGTTCTCTTTAGAGACGCAGCCGGGCGGTGTCACCGTTCAACGGCGGCTTTCAAACCTGTTCGACAGTAAGAGTCCGCTCAGAAAAATATGCGGCAATTAAGCAGCTCACGGCGCATTTTGCGGCGCTGACGGCGGCGAACCTACCCGGAAGTAAATTGCCAACGTTTTCCGAATCGTGACTCAAGGATTCCTTAATGGTGGCCCATACGCTCAGTGTCATGTGGATCGACGACACAAGTGCCGACGTCATCAAGGTTGACTTCGAGGCCCTCTACCACGGCGACGTGCTGGTGGAAGGCGAGACCTCGGAGCAGTTCGACGAACTGCAAGCAGCGAGCTGAGCCCGACCATGAGCATGCTCGCACGGCTGTTAATGGCCGAACCCGCTGTCAGTCGATGGTTCCGCAAGTAACCATTGTTCTCCCGAATGGGCCCCCGCGGATGCGGGGGCCCATTCGTTTGCGTAGCGGTGTGGCTCAGCGGGGCGCCATGCGAATGGCGCCGTCCAAGCGGATGACCTCGCCGTTGAGCATCGGGTTCTCGACGATGTGCACGGCCAGGGCGCCGTACTCGTCGGGATCGCCCAGCCGGGCCGGGTGCGGCACCTGCTTGCCCAGCGAGGCCTGCGCCTCCTCGGGCAGCGAGCCCAGCAGCGGGGTCTTGAACAGCCCCGGCGCGATGGTCACCACCCGGATGAGCTCGCGGGCCAGGTCGCGGGCGATGGGCAGCGTCATGCCCACCACGCCGCCCTTGGACGCCGAGTAGGCGGCCTGGCCGATCTGGCCCTCGAACGCCGCGACCGAGGCGGTGTTGATGATGACGCCGCGCTCCGGGCTTGTTCCGGGCCCGATCGGCTCGGTCTTGGCGATCCGCTCGGCGGCCAGCCGCAGCACGTTGAAGGTGCCGATCAGGTTCACCCCGACCACCTTCTTGAACGCGTCCAGCGGGAACGGGCCGTCCTTGGACAGCGTCTTGATGGCGTTGCCGATGCCGGCGCAGTTGACGTTGATGCGCAGCGGTCCCATTGACTCCGCGGTGTCCAGCGCCTTGCCGACGGCGGCCTCGTCGGTGACGTCGGCCTGCACGAACCGCGCCCGGTCCCCCAGCTCGCGAACCGCGTCTTCGCCGCGCAGGTCGATGACCACCACCTGCGCGCCGCGGTCGAGCAGGCGTTTGGTGGTGGCCAGACCCAGACCGGAGGCACCCCCGGTGACGACGGCGACGGCGTCCTTGATCTCCATGCGAGTCCTTCCTGAATTCCCTTCGAATCCCGAGCCCTAGCCAGCCAACTGGTTGGTCGGGACTATACCCACTCGTCGAGTATGGCCGTCGCGTCGGTCACCGGCGCCGCGGGGCGCGGCGTCTCCGGGGCGGTGCGGGAGAACCGCGGCGCCGGCAGCGGCTGCAGTCCCCCGTCCACCTCGTAGAAGGTGTTGCGCTCGGTGATGTGCGGCTCGGTCTGCACCTCGCCGAAGGCCAGCACCGGCGTCACGCAGGCGTCGGAGTCGGCGAACACCTTGGCCCAGTGGTCGCGGTCGCGGCTGGCGAACTTCTCGGTCAGCGCGGCGCGCAGCTCGGGCCAGCGGCTGACGTCGTTCTGCCCGGGCAGGTCGGCACCGTCCAGGCCCAGCCCGGCCAGCATCGCCGCGTAGAACTGCGGCTCGATGGCGCCGACCGCGACGTAGCGCCCGTCGGCGCACTCGTAGGTGTCGTAGTAGGGCGCGCCGCCGTCGAGCAGGTTGGTGCCGCGCGCGTCGGTCCACATCCCCGAGGCCCGCATCTGCCACATCATCTGGACCAGCACGCTGGAGCCGTCCACCATGGCGGCGTCGACCACCTGGCCCTTGCCGGAGCTCTGCCGCTCCCACAGTGCGGACAGGATGCCGAGCAGCAGGAACATCGAGCCGCCGCCGAAATCGCCGACCAGGTTCAGCGGCGGAACGGGGCGTTCGTTCGCCCGGCCGATGGCGTGCAGGATGCCGTTCAGCGAGATGTAGTTGATGTCGTGGCCGGCCTGCTGGCTGCGCGGGCCGGTCTGCCCCCAGCCGGTCATCCGGGCATAGATCAGCCGGTCGTTGACCTTGGCGCAGTCCTGCGGGCCCAGGCCGAGCCGCTCGGTGACGCCCGGGCGGTAGCCCTCGATCAGCACGTCGGCCTTGGCGACCAGTTTGAGCACCAGCTCGCGCCCCTGGTCGGATTTCAGGTCGGCGGTGACGATGCGGCGATTGCGGCTCATGGCGTCCTTGACGACACCGCCGGGGGCGCCGGATGGCCGGTCGATGCGCACCACGTCGGCGCCCAGGTCCCCCAGGATCATCGCGGCGTGCGGGCCCGGCCCGATGCCGGACAACTCGACAACACGCAGTCCCTGCAACGGTCCAGCCATGATCCATCGACCTTTCGTCCGCTCTGACGCCGTCGACCGTTCGCCTCTAACAACCGGTCGATCGACATCTTCGCAGCCGTGCCGAAAGCCCGCGCACCCCGGTCACTTATGGTGAGCCCATGCCTTCATCCGCGATCGCCACCCTCGCCCCCGTCGCAGGCCTCGACGTCACGCTGTCCGACGGCGTGTTCTCGGTGACCATCAACCGGCCCGACAGCCTGAATTCCCTGACCGTTCCGGTGATCACCGGGATCGCCGACGCGATGGAGTACGCCGCCACCGACCCCGAGGTCAAGGTGGTGCGGATCGGCGGGGCGGGCCGCGGCTTCAGCTCCGGGGCGGGCATCAGCGCCGACGACGTCTCCGACGGCGGCGGCGTCCCGCCGGACGAGATCATCCTCGAGATCAACCGGCTGGTGCGGGCGATCGCCGCGCTGCCCCACCCGGTGGTCGCCGTCGTGCAGGGCCCGGCGGCCGGCGTCGGCGTCTCCATCGCGTTGGCCTGCGACGTCGTATTGGCTTCGGAGAACGCGTTTTTCATGCTTGCCTTCACCAAGATCGGGTTGATGCCCGACGGCGGCGCGTCGGCGTTGGTGGCCGCCGCGGTGGGCCGGATCCGGGCCATGCAGATGGCGCTGCTGCCCGAACGGCTGCCGGCCGCCGAGGCGTTGTCCTGGGGGCTGGTCACCGCGGTCTACCCGGCCGACGAGTTCGAGGCCGAGGTGGACAAGGTGATCGCACGGTTGCTCAGCGGTCCGGCCGTCGCGTTCGCCAAGACCAAGCTGGCGATCAACGCGGCCACGCTCACCGAGCTGGACCCGGCCCTGCAGCGTGAATTCGACGGACAGTCGGTGCTGCTGAAGTCCCCCGACTTCGTCGAGGGCGCCACCGCCTTCCAGCAGCGGCGCACCCCCAACTTCACCGATCGCTGAATCCCGTTGCGCCGCAACGGCGCAACGGATTGGTCAGAGCCCGAACACGGGCGGCAGGGCCAGCACCATGATCAGGCCCCACCCGCAGTGCGTCAGCACCGGGGCCAGCACGCCGCCGCTCGCCCGGCGTTCCAGCGCGCACACCGTACCGAGGATCACCGCGGCGAATCCGAGCATCGGGTTGCCGGCGGCCATGGTCGCCGCCGTGTACAGCAGGGTCGAGATCAGCACCGGGTGATACCGGCCCAGCGCGGTGTACAGCGCGCCGCGGAAGAACAGTTCCTCGGCGATGCCGTTGATCACCGTGATGGCCACCACCAGCGGTAACCATCCGTGGTGGGCGTACAGCAGCACCCGGGTGATCAACGCGGACACGGCCGGGATTTCCCGGGCGATCAGCCCGCCCACCACGAACGCGCCGCCGAGCAACAGCCCGACGGTCGTCCCGGTGATGACGGGGCGTTGGTTGCGGCCCCGCCAGCAGATGCCGCCCAGGTGCAGCGGGCCGGAGCTCAGCGCCCCGACGGTCCACACCGCCGCCAGGCCCAGCGTCAGCCAGTAGAAGCTGGACTCGCCCGGATGGCGGCGCAACGAGTAGCCCAGCACCGCGGCCCCGAGCACCAGGGTGATCGCCACGACGACGCGTCGGCGCCGGACGATGGCCGGCGGTTCATTGTGGGGCACAGCAACATTGGTGATGGCGCGGCGCAGCTCGGCGAAGACGCTGGTGTGGTACGGGCTCGTTGACTGGCTCATGCGGGACGCACCTTCGGGGTCAGAGCGATCAGGATGTCGAGGCCGGTGCGAACCGCTCCGGCCACCGGACCGGGGACCTTGTTCACCAGCCCCAGGGTCGGCCGTGCGATGGCGGGGGTGACCCGCCCGGCGAGCTGGCGGATGCGCCGCGCGTCGCCGCCGGCCCACCCGGGATCGGTGTCGGCGAGGTGGTGCGGATCGGCCAGCGCGTTGACCGGCCGGGGCCGCCGGTACGACCGGTCGTCCAGCGCCCGGGCGATGGCGTCGTCAACGCCGAGCAGCCCGCCGGGCGGGTCGGGGACCCGCTGCCGCAGATCGCTGCCGGAGGCCACCATCGGGTGGTCCAGCGACTCGACCAGGTCGCCGGCCAGCCCCGGCGGCACCGGCAGCGCGACGCCGGTGACCAGTGACGCCAGCCCGGTGTCCACCCGACCCACCGGCAGCCCGGTATGCCACCGGCCGGACAGCCGCGCGTAGGTCTTGAGCAGCCGCCGGTAGGACGTGGTGTCGGGGCCGGCGATGTCGTAGGCGCCGGCGGGCACCAGGTCACGGTCGGCGGCGGCGAGCAGGTAGTGCAGCACGTCGCGGATGGAGATGGGGTCGATGGGGTTGTCCATCCAGCTCGGTATCGGCATGAGCGGGAAGCGATCTCCCACATACCGCATCATCTCGAACGACGTGGAGCCGGCGCCGATGATCATCGCCGCGCCCAGCCACACCAGCTCCGGGCCGTCCGGCACCGCGAGCGCCTCGGCCACCTCGGCCCGGCTGGTCAGATGCTCGGACAGCACCTCCCCGGCGGGCACGAAGCCGCCCAGGTAGACGATGCGCCGCACCCCGGCGTCCTTGGCCGCGGCGGCGAGGTTGGCGGCCGCGGCCTTGTCGGCGTCCCGGAAACCGGGCTGGCCGATGGCGTGCACCAGGTAATACACCACCTCGACCGGGCCGCATCCTGCGAACGCCGACCGCAGCGACGCCGGATCGGCCGCGTCGAGAGGCACCGGGGTGATCTCGTCGAACCAGCCGAAACGCTTGAGCCGCAACGGGTTTCGGGTCGCGGCCAAGACGTCGTGCCCACCCGCCAGCAGCGCCGTGACCAGCCGCGATCCCACGTAGCCGGTGGCGCCGGTGACCAGAACCCGCATAACCCCCGACCCTAGCCCAGCCCGGCGGCGGGCCGGAGTTCCCACCGCGTACGGAGGCGGGGTTCCCACCGCGTACGTAGGCGGAGTTCCCACCGCGCGCGTAGGCGGGGTTCCCACCGCGCGCGTAGGCGGGGTTCCCACCGCGTCCGTAACGCCAGGGCGGTTTTCGGGTCGAATTCCCGCCGTGGCGTTACGGGCGCGGCGAGGCGAGGCGCGTTTGAACCATCGGCGCGGCCCCGTCGTCACCGGTACATGGATCAAAGGGGGAGCCGCGATTTCGTCGGCACGAGCACAGTTTCAGGGGACATCGTGGGGGAAAGTCCGTCGATCACCGGTGTTGCGGTCAAGTTTCCGCCCAACCGCTACGCGCAGAGCGAAGCCATCCGGGCGCTGACCGACATTGCCGGCCCGGAGTTTCGGCGTTTCGCGCACAGCAGCGGAGTCGAGTTCCGCAACACCGCGTTGCGGCTGCCGCGCTACCGCGAGCTGAGCGGCTTCAGCGAGGCCAACGACGCCTACCTCGAGGTCGCACTCGACCTCGGCGAGCAGGCGCTGGTGGCGGCGCTGGACCGGGCCAAGGTCAAGCCGTCGGAGGTCGACATCGTCTTCTCGACGACGGTCACCGGGCTGGCCGTACCGACGTTGGAGGCGCGGCTGGCCACGCGGGTGGGGCTGCGGCCGGATGTCAAGCGCGTCCCGCTGTTCGGCCTGGGCTGCGTGGCCGGTGCGGCCGGAGTGGCGCGCATGCACGACTACCTGCGCGCATTCCCCGACCAGACGGCCGCGCTGCTGGCGGTCGAACTGTGCTCGCTGACCATCCAGCGGCACGACACCTCGATCGCCAACCTGGTCGCCACCAGCCTTTTCGGCGACGGTGCGGCCGCGGTGATCACCGAGGGCGCCCGTCGGGCCGGCGCCGAACACACCGGCCCGCGCATCCTGGCGACCCGCAGCCGTATCTATCCCGACACCGAGGAAGTCATGGGCTGGAAGATCGGCGGCGACGGGTTCCGGATCGTGTTGTCCGCCGACGTCGCCAACATCGCCGAGAAGTACCTGGGCGAGGACGTCCGTGACTTCCTCGCCGACCACGGGTTGGCGCCTCGCGACGTGACGACGTGGGTGTGCCACCCGGGCGGGCCCCGGGTGATCGAGGCCGTCGAGAGCGTCTTGGACCTGCCCGCCGACGCGCTCGACCACACGCGAAACTCGTTGCGCGAGAACGGGAATCTGTCCTCGGTATCGGTGCTGGACGTGCTCGCGGCCAACCTGGCCGATCCGCCGGCCCCCGGCTCGATCGGCCTGATGATCGCGATGGGCCCGGCGTTCTGCTCCGAGCTGGTGCTGCTGGCCTTCTAGGACTGGTAAAGACTGTAGCCATGTATTACCTGCTGGTGCTGGCGGTCGGGCTGGAGCGGATCGCCGAGCTGCTGGTGTCCACCCGGAACGCGCGCTGGTCGTTTACCCAGGGCGGCAAGGAGTTTGGCCGCTCCCACTACCCGGTAATGGTGTTCATCCACACCGCGCTGCTGGCCGGCTGCCTGGTGGAACCGTGGGCGCTGCACCGGCCGTTCCTCGGCTGGCTGGGCTGGCCGATGCTGGCGGTGGTGGCGGCCAGCCAGGGGCTGCGCTGGTGGTGCATCACCACCTTGGGCCGACGGTGGAACACCCGGGTCATCGTGTTGCCGCAGGCCCCGCTGGTGCACGACGGTCCCTACCGTTGGCTGCACCATCCGAACTATGTTGCAGTGGTGGCCGAAGGGTTGGCGTTGCCGTTGGTACACACGGCGTGGCTCACCGCGGCGGTGTTCACGCTGGCCAACGCCGCGCTGCTGAGAGTGCGTCTGCGGGTGGAGAATTCGGCCTTGGGTTACACGTGAACGACCGCGCCGGCGACGATGCGAAGCGATGCGAGAAGGAGCGGCGCTGATGGCCTACGACGCGGACCTGTTGGTCGTCGGCGGCGGTCCGGGCGGGTTGGCCACGGCGTTACACGCTCGCCGCCTTGGGCTTTCGGTGATCGTGGCCGAGCCGCGCGAGGCGCCCATCGACAAGGCGTGCGGCGAGGGCCTGATGCCGGGCGGGCTGGCCGCGCTGACCGCGCTGGGTGTGGACCCGGCCGGCATGCCGTTCCAGGGCATCGCCTACCTGAGCGAGCACCAGCGGGCCCAGGCCCGGTTTCGTGACGGGCCCGGCCGCGGAGTGCGTCGCACCACGTTGCACGCCGCACTGGCCGCGCGCGCCAAAGAGCAAGACACCGAATGGATCCGGGCGCGGGTGAGCAGCGTCGCGCAGGATGCGCACGGCGTGTCGGCCGCCGGTGTGCGCGCGAGGTGGTTGGTGGCGGCCGACGGGCTGCACTCGACCGTGCGGCGCGCCGTCGGCATCGCGGCGACGGCCGGGACGCCGCGGCGCTACGGCGTGCGCTGGCACTACCGGGTGCCGGCGTGGTCGGAATTCGTCGAGGTGCACTGGTCGCGCTGGGGTGAGGCGTATGTGACGCCGGTCGAACCGGACCTGGTCGGCGTGGCGATACTCTCGCGCGGGCGTCCCGACCTGGGCTGGTTCCCGGGGCTGGCCGCGCGACTGCGCGCCGCCGATCGTGGCCGGCCGCGTGGCTGCGGCCCGTTGCGGCAGGTGGTTTCCCGCCGCGTCGCCGGGCGCGTCCTGCTGGTCGGCGACGCGGCCGGCTATGAGGATGCGCTGACCGGCGAGGGCATCAGCCTGGCGGTCAAGCAGGCCGCCGCGGCGGTCCGGGCCATCGTCGACGAGAGGCCGGCGTCATATGAAGCCGCGTGGCACCAGATCACCCGCGACTATCGGCTACTCACCCGCGCGCTGGTGCTGGCCAGCACGCCGCGGGCGGTGCGGCGCGCCATCGTGCCGGCCGGCGCGCTGTTGCCCGGCGCGTTCCGCGCCGGGGTGAACATCCTGGCCCGCTAGGGCGTGGGTTCAGCGCGCCTGCCAGACCGGCTCCCGCTTCTCGGCGAACGCCCGCGGGCCCTCCTTGGCGTCCTCCGACTTGAGCAGGGCCCGCATCTCGCGCATGGTGCGGTCCCAGCCGGGTTCGTCGCCGACCACCATGCCGTCGTCGACGCCGTAGGCGATCCGCTTGCTGGCCTGTACCGACAGCGGGGCGTTCACGGTGATCGCCGAGGCCAGCGCCAGCGCGGCGTCCAGCACCGAGCCGGCCTCGACCACCTCGTTGATCAGGCCCCAGTCGCGGGCGGCGGCCGCGGGCAGCGGCTCGCCGGTCAGCAGCAGCCGCATCGCCACCTTGCGGGGCAGCTGCTCGGCGATCCGGAACACCCCACCGGCGGCGGCGATCAGGCCGCGCTTGACCTCCGGCAGCCCGAACTGGGCCCGCTCGTCGGCCACCACCAGGTCGCTGGCCAGCGCCAGCTCGGTGCCCCCGCCCAGGGCGGTGCCGTTGACCGCCGCGATGGTGGGCTTGTCGATGAAGTGACGCACGTAGCCGGCGAAGCCCCATTCGGGATGGTCGGGGTGATACAGGTTCTCCCGCCGCGCGATGGCCTTGAGGTCGGCCCCGGCGCAGAACGACTTGTCGCCCGCGCCGGTGAGCACCACCGCCCGCACCTCGGGCTCGTGTTGCGCCTCTTCGAGCGCATCCCCGACGCCGATGCTGACCGCGGCGTTGACCGCGTTGCGGGCTTCCGGCCGGTTGATGGTTATCACCATCACGTTGCCCCGGCGTTCGGCCAGGGCCCCCGGCGCGTCGGTCACAACAGTTCCACGATGGTGGCGTTGGCCTGCCCGCCGCCCTCGCACATGGTCTGCAGGCCGTAGCGAATTCCCTTGTCCCGCATGTGATACAGCAGCGTGGTCATGATCCGGGCGCCCGAGCCGCCGAGCGGGTGGCCCAACGCGATCGCCCCGCCGTTGGGGTTGAGCTTCTTCTCGTCGGCGCCGATGTCCTTGAGCCACGCCATCGGGACCGGAGCGAAGGCCTCGTTGACCTCGTAGACGCCGATGTCGTCGATGGACAGGCCGGACTTCTTGAGCACCTTCTGCGTCGCCGGGATGGGCGCGGTCAGCATGATCACCGGGTCGGCCCCGGCCAGCGTCGCGGTGTGCACCTTCGCGATTGGCTTGAGCCCCAACTCCTTTGCCTTCTCCGCGGACATGAAGAGGATGGCCGCCGAACCGTCGGAGATCTGCGAGGAGTTGCCGGCGTGAATCACGCCGTCCTCCTTGAACGCCGGCTTCAGCGAGGCCATCTTCTCCATCGGGGTGCCGCGCCGGATGCCCTCGTCCTTCAAGACGACATTGCCGTCCTGGTCCTTGATGCCCACGATCTGGTCGTCGAATGCGCCGGAATCCTGTGCGGCCGCGGCCTTTTCGTGCGACGCCAGGGAGAATTCGTCGAGCGCGGTGCGGTCGAAGCCCCACTTCTCGGCGATCATCTCCGCACCGATGCCCTGGTTCGGGATCTGGCCCTGGTAGCGGTCCAGGAAGGCCTGGGGGTAGGGCCGCCCGCCGTTGGCCAGCGACGCGCCCATCGGGGTGCGCGACATCGACTCGACGCCGCCGGCGACGACGACGTCGTAGTGCCCGGCGATCACGCCCGCCGCCGCGAAGTGGATGGATTGCTGGCTCGACCCGCACTGCCGGTCGACGGTCACGCCCGGCACGGTCTCGGGCCAGCCGGCGGTCAGCAGCGCGGTGCGGCCGATGTCGAGGGCCTGTTCGCCGGCCTGCATGACGCAGCCCCAGATGACGTCGTCGACGATGCCCGGGTCGACGCCGGCCTTGTCGACCAGGCCGTTGAGCACCTGCGCGGAAAGCTCGGCCGGATGCACCCCCGACAACCCGCCGTTGCGCTTGCCGATCGGTGAGCGCACTGCCTCGACGATGACGGCTTCAGCCATGGTCTTGTCTCCTTTGACACGTGGACTTCGAGAAGAGTGAGTCTTGCCTCGATTGTCAACCAAGGGGTTGGCAGGTCGGAGGGCGGGGTGGCTCGGCGCCGGCGGCATGGCCACATCGGCCACATGCGTACCAGCGGGTGACCATGACACCCCGGCGAATCCGCCAGCGCATGTGCTGGCGCATTCGGCCGGGGACGCATGGACCACTCACCCGATCGGCGGAACCGCCCGACGCGCGGCGGCGGGCCGACGTAGAGCTGATTGAACAAAAATTAGGTCAAGTCGGACGGCGACGGCGTCACCGGCGGCGACCGGACATACGCCCGCGCAGCACGTCGAGGCCCGGCCCGTTGAGCAGGCGGGGCCCGGCCGCCAACGGCCGTCAGCCCCAAGCCCGGCGCACATCGTCGAAGGCGTTGCGTGGCAGCGCTTTACGTGGCACCAGGCATCGGATGCTAGCCGGCCGGATAGGCGACCGACTTGATCTCGGTGTACTGGTCGAATCCGGCCACACCGTTCTGGCGCCCGACCCCGCTGTACTTGTAGCCACCGAACGGGGTGTCGGCGCCGTAGGGCGCGCCGCCGTTGACGCCCATGAAGCCGGCCCGAATCCGGCGCGCCACCGAAAGCGAGCGCTCCAGCGAACCCGACATCACGTTGCCGGCCAGGCCGTACCTGCTGTCGTTGGCGATCCGGATGGCGTCCTCCTCGTCGTCGAACGGGATGACGCACAACACCGGTCCGAAGATCTCCTCCTGGGCGATCGTCATCGAGTTGTCGACGTCGGTGAAAAGCGTTGGCCGTACGTAGTATCCCTTGTCGAAACCGGTGGGCGCGTCGGGTCCGCCGACCAGTGCGGTGGCGCCCTCTTCGACCCCCTTGCGGATGTAGCCCATCACGCGGTCGCGCTGCACCTGCGAAATGACCGGGCCGCAAAGGGTTCCGGGGTCCTGCGGGTCGCCGCAAGTGACGTTCTCGTAGATGCCCTTGAGGATCGCCACCCCCTCGTCGTAGCGGGACCGCGGCAGCAGCATCCGGGTGGGGTTGGCGCAGCCCTGCCCGGCGTGCATACACGGCGCGATCCCGATCGCGCAGGCCATCCCGAAATCGGCGTCCTCCAAGACAATCGTGGCCGACTTGCCGCCCAGCTCCAGGAACAGCCGCTTCATGGTCGCCGCGCCCTTTTCCATGATCCGCTGCCCGACCACCGTCGACCCGGTGAACGAGATCAGATCGACCTTGGGCGAGAGCGTGAGCTCTTCTCCCACAAAGTGATCCGAGGCGGTGACGACATTCACCACGCCGGCCGGGATGTCGGTCTTCTCGGCGATCAGCCGGCCCAGCCGGGTGGCGTTGAACGGGGTGTTCGGCGCCGGCTTGAGCACCACGGTGTTGCCGGTGCCCAGCGCCTGGCCGAGCTTGTTGAGGGTCACCTCGAACGGGAAGTTCCACGGCACGATGGCGCCGACCACGCCCACCGGCTCACGCCAGACCTTGCGGGTGGTCAGCGTGCCGGTCAGGCTGATCACCTTGTCGCCCAGGTCGGTCTCCCAGGCGTACTCGTCGATCAATCGCGCGGGATATTTGAGCCCGTCTTCCAGCGGGGCGTCCAGCTGGGGCCCGAACGTGATGGCCCGCGGCGAACCCACCTCGAGGATGAGCTCCTCGCGCAGCTCCTCCTTCTCCGACTCGATAGCCTCGTGCAGCTGCAGCAGGCAGCGCTTGCGCAGCTCCCGGTTGGTCGACCAGTCCGTCTCGTCGAAGGCCCGCCGGGCGGCGTCGATGGCCCGGTGCATGTCCTCCTTCGAGGCGTCGGCGACCTCGCCGAGCGGCTCCTCGGTGGCGGGGTTGATGTTGGTGAAGGTGCCGGCCTGCCCGTCGACGAGCTTGCCGTCGATCATCATCTTCGGCTCGAAGCGGACCTTTACAGCCTCAGTCATATCTGTCACTCTCTTCTGGGTCGCGGAGGGGCTACGGAGAGCCTTACCGGAAACTAGCCGATTGGCAAGCTGCGGCCGCCGCCGGGCTGGTTATTGCGGGTCGAACAGCACCGGGACCGACGTCGGCGACCGGAACACCTGGCCCCGGATGTGGGGATCGTCGGCGTCGGGGTCCAGCCGAAGGTTCGGCAGCCGGTCCAGCAGCAGGTTGACGGCGGTGCGCATCTCCAGGCGGGCCAGATGCATGCCCAGGCAGACGTGCACGCCGTGCCCCCAGCCCAGATGACTTTTGGGCGCGCGGAAGATGTCGAACCTGTCCGGGTCGGGGTAGCGGTCCTCCTGCCGGTTGGCGGCGCCCAGCATCGGCATCACCGTGGAGCCGGCCGGAATCGGCACCCCGCCGAGTTCGGTGTCGCGGGTGGCCACCCGGGTGATAGTCAGCAGCGGGGGCTCCCAGCGCACGCCCTCCTCGATGGCCTGCGGCAGTAGCGAGCGGTCCGCGCGGATGGCATCCAACTGCTCCGGATCGGACAGCAGCGCAAGCAGCAGGCTGCCCAGCGCCCGGTACGTCGTCTCCACCCCGGCCGGCAGCAGCAGCCGCAGGAAGGAGTAGATCTCCTCGTCTTCCAGCTTCTCGCCGTCGATCTCGGCCTGGGCCAGCCCGCTGATCAGATCGTCCTTGGCCTCTGCGCGCCGCGCCGCCAGGATCGGCGCGAAGTAGTCGCACAGCGCGGCCGAGGCGGCAAGCCCGCGTTGCGGATTCAGGATCCAGCTCAGCAACGAGATGGACCACCGCTGAAACTGCGGGTAGTCCTGCTCGGGCAGGCCCAGCAGGCCCGCGATGATCCGGCTGGGATAGTCGAAGGTGAACTCCTTGACCAGATCGGCCTTGCCGTTGCCGGCGAACCTGTCGATCAGGCTGTTGCCCACCCGCCCGACCAGCTCGTCCTCCCAGCGCGCCAATGCCTTCTGCGAGAACGCCTTTGACACCAGAGACCGCAGCCGTCCGTGCACCGGCTCGTCCATACCCAGCATCACGCGCTCGCCCAGCACCGGCCCGAACGCCGCGATGACGGCGGCCGACGAGAACGTCTCGTTGTCGCGCAGCATCTGCTGGGCGTCCTCGTGGCGGTAGACGATGAACACCGGCTTGGATTCCTCGTGCGGCATGCCGGAGGTGTCCAATCGCTGAATCGGCTCCTCGCGGCGCAGCCGGGCCAATTCGGTGTACGGGTCGCGCACGTCCCCGGAGACCGCGTCGTCGAAGGCGCCGAAGTCTTCCAGGTCGTCGAAAAGTTGCTCCATGATTACCCCTCTTGATCCCCTTGACGTGCCGCGCTTTTCGGTGACGAGAACCGCCCGGTCAGCGCGGCCAGGCGCTGCAACACCGGCTGCGGAAGCACCCGCGCCACCAACACCATGGCCCGCTGGCCGTGCGTCAGCGGCCACGCCCCGTCCCGCATCGATCCCTGCCGCGGTATGCCCAGCACCACCCGCGACAGGTGGTGCATGCCCGACGCCGGCAGGATCCTGTTGGCGGCCAACAACATCGACGCGTCGGGGCCGACCCCGCGGCGGCGGAACGGCGCCCGGTCGTCCAGCGCCTTGCACAGGCCGTCGGTGAACCGCTCGGGCGGCCGGGCGAAACTGACCGCCAAGCGCCCGCGGGTGTTCATGGTGGTGTGCAGGCGGGCATAGGGGCCGCTGAAGTTGCGGTCGTCGGTGGTGCCGGCGTCGGTGATGATCTCGGTGTCATAGGTGCCGGCCACCAACACCGTCACCCCCAAACCGAACGGCGCGATCTCGCCCGCCAGCGATTCGCCCCACCGTTCCAGCGCGCCCTTGGCCGCCGAGTACGGCGCGGTGCCGGGCTGGCCGCGAACCCCGGCCGCGCTGGACACCAGGACGATCCGCCCCCGCCCGGCGGCCCGCATGGACGGCAACAGGGCCTGGGTGAGCGCAACCGGGCCCAGCACGCTGGTGGCGAACATCCGCTGCCACAACGCCGTATCGGTCTCCTCCACCATTCCGGCGGCCGAGATTCCGGCGTTGTGCACTATCGCATACGGTGCGCCCACGGCTTCCTCGATGGCCTTGGCGGCCGCGGCGACCGACGCGCTGTCGGTCAGATCGAGCTGTACGCCGATCAACCGGTCGTCGTCGGGGTCCTGCCCGGTGCCGTCCCGAATGGCCCGGCGCAACAGGGGCATTCCCTGATCCGGTGTTCGCATGGCGGCGACCACCCGCCACCCTTCGCGATACATCCGCAGCGCGGAGGCGAACCCCAGTCCGCGGGATGCGCCGGTGATGACGACGCTGCGCGGCTCAGCCATGCCCGACCGCGGTGGTCGCGCAGGCGCCCGCACCGGGTGGTGGCGGCTGCACGTCGGGGCGGCCGTGGGGTTGCCCGCTCATCCAGGTCGACCAGATGCCGACCGAGTATGGGCCCTGCGCGCCGGCCTTCTCGTAAAAACCCTGTGGGTCATAGACTTTGGCTTCCGGATACGGCCAGGGGCAGGCGACGGAGGTCGCCGCCTTGGTGGCCTTGATGACGGCGAACCACGCCCCGTAGGCGAAGTAGGACACGTTGATGATGACGAACATCACCAGGAAGGTGCCGAGCACCGGCCGCGCCGGGAAGAGTTTGGCTTTGGCGGCCAGCTTTTCGGCCACCGATTTGCCGGTGTCGTCGCGATAGCACAGGATCGCGGCCGGGACCATCACGAAGGTCACCGAGAACGACTCCCAGATCAGCGGGAACTGGAAGGTGGTGCCGGTGAACACCGAACCCCAGGGGATGACCTGTGAATAGATGTACATGCCCATGTGGACCAGCTGGATCTCCAGCCAGGCGTCGAAGACGAAACCGATCGCGCAGGTCAGCACGCCGAGGCTGACCAGCGGGTGCCGCGCGAAGAACGACTGCGGGCCGTACTTGGCCTGAAGCCTGCGCAGAATCCACACCGCCGGGAAGTACGGTCCGAAATAGAAAGTCACGTAACCGAATACGACGAACGGCTCCACCGTCGGCGACAACGACACCAGCGGCCAGGATTCCGGCCAGTGGATCAGGTCGGGGTTGTACACCGCGAACGGCGCCCAGTTCATGATCGGGTCCTGCCACACGATCAGGGTGGTGCACAGGAACATCAGCATCGCCGGGCTGCCCGGGTTGCGGCGCCATCCCCTGACGAAGACCACCACCAACACGATCAGCATGACCACGGTGGAGATCTGGATGAACGTCATGTAATCCAGGCCGAAGATGAACTTCACCGGGCGCGGACGGCCCTGCACGTTCGGGTTGGCCACCCGCGGATCCAGCGCGACGCGGCAGTTCGCGATGAAGAAGAGCGCGAACGCCGCCAAGCCGGCGCCGGCCACCCAGCCGCCCCAGCCGCGTGTGCCGGTTCGCCGCGGGGCGGCCGATTCCCGTTGTGCCGCAGGCGAAGTGGTCTGTTCTGTCGACATCAGGTCAACCTTCCTCTCCGAAACGATCGACCAGATGCGAGTTGACGCCGTCGGCGTCGAGGGTTCTGGCCACCAGATACCCGGCGCCCATCCAGGCGCGTCGCGTCCACTTGCCGAACGACACCCGGGTGCCGGGCGCACCGGAGGCCGCCGGCATCATCTTCACCCGCTCCAGCGCCTCCTTGACCCCGCGCGGGCTGAGCGGATGGGCATCGGCGAAGGCCCGCACCAGGGTGGCGGCGACGTCGCAGTTGACCACCGGCACGCAATATTCCGGCCGCCGGCCCCCGTACTTTGCGGCGTAGCGGTCGAGGAAGTCCTGCCCGATCCGGTTGTCCTCGTCGTATTGGTCGACGCCGACCCAGCCCATGAAGGCGTTCCACATGATCGGGTTGACCCAGGCGTTCTGGAAGGCGGTGGTGGTGAAGCGCGGCGGATCCCAATCGACCGCCTGCAGCGCCGGATTGATGAACACGATGCCGAACCCGAAACCCAGATGCACGATCGCCTCGGACTTGGCGTCGTGCAGCGTGCGCACGGCCTCGTTGATGTCCTGCGCGGTTTGCGCGATGGCCGCCTCGGCGACGATGCGAATGCCCTTGCGCCGGCAGGCGCTGCGCAGGTTCTTCAGGTAGCTTTCGCCGATCAGGTTCTGCTCGACGAGCACTCCGATCTCGGAAAGTTCGCGCTTGGCAACGAGATCCGCGATGAAGATCGGCTCGTCGGTCATCGACCCCTGCGGGAAGGAGAAGGTCCATTCACCCAGCCAGTCGTCGGTGCCGGTGACGCTGAGCGCCGGCACCTTGAACCGCTCTTCGATCGCCTCGCGGGTGGGCACGCAGTTGTCGGTGATGTGCGGCCCGAACACCACCAGGCAGCCCTCGTCGACGAGTTCGCCGAAGGCGTCGATGACCGCTTTGACCGATCCTTTGGGCAGGCCCTCCACCTCGCGGTAGATCATCTGGACCGCTCGGTCCAGCACGCCCTGCTCGGCGGCCTCGGCGAAGACGAGGTCGAAACAGCGGGTGAAGTCGGCCTTCATCTCCTCGGGGAACCCCGGCGGCAGGGCGAAGTCCATCAGATAGCCGACCTTGATCGGCTCAGCGCTGCTTTCGTAGGACATCTGACCTCCCAAGGACAAATTCGCGCGCGCCGGTCTGTAAACCTAATATTTGTTCAGACCCTAGCGGGGGCGGTATGCAGCGTCAATCATCGGACCCGAGCGAACCGCCCGACCCGAAGTAGATGCCGATCATCTCGCCCAGGGCCTTGCCCACCGCCACGTCGTCGGTCAACGGCCCGGCGATGGCGGCCCGGGCCGCCTCGGGCAGGCTCAGGCCCTCGGCGATCAGCCTGCCCGCCGCGATCAGCACCCGCGTCGACGCGACCTCGCGCAACCCGGCGGTTTCCAGCCGGCGGATAGCCTGCCCGAAGCGGACCAGCTCGGCCGCGGTGGCGGCGTCCACGCCCGCCTCGTGCGCGACGATCCCCTCCTCGACATCGGCTGCGGGGAAATCGAATTCGATGGCGACCATGCGCTGGCGCGTCGAATCCTTGAGATCCTTCAGCACGCTCTGATAGCCGGGGTTGTAGGACACCACCAGCCCGAAGCCGGGCGCGGCGTCCAGCGTGATGCCGAGTCGCTCGATGGGCAGCTGCCGGCGGTGGTCGGCCAGCGGGTGCAGCACCACGGTGGTGTCCTGGCGGGCCTCCACCACCTCGTCGAGGTAGCAGATCGCCCCCTCCCGCACCGCCCGGGTCAGCGGGCCGTCCACCCACACGGTCTCGTCGCCGCGCAGCAGGTAGCGGCCGACCAGGTCGGCGGTGGTCAAGTCGTCGTGGCAGGCGACGGTGATCAGCGGCCGGCGCAGGTCGTAGGCCATCGCTTCGACGAACCGGGTCTTCCCGCAGCCCGTCGGGCCCTTGAGGACGAGCGCCAGGCCCTGCCGGTACGCGGCCTTGAAGACGGCCTCCTCGCTGCCGACCGCCCGGTAGTACGGGCGCGCCTCGGCGGCATGGACGTATGCAAGTCCGGACTGGTCGACCATGGCTTCCCTTCTGTTAGCCGGCGCCCACGTGCGCCGATGTGTGCGGCCGGCGGGGTGTCGCGGTACCGGCACGCGCGTTCGCGGTGGTGCGGCGGCGGACCTCCGCCGCGCGCAGGGCCGAGCGGAACAGCGGACCGATCACCCCGGCCAGCTGATCGGGGCGCGCGATCGTCGCGTGCGCGCTAGTGCCGAACACCCGGCGCAGGGACTGCACGTCGGTCCCCGCGCCGATGGTCAGGCACACGCAGCCGGTCCCCCGCCGGCGCGCCTCGGTCAGCGCCCGGCGTGCATCCGCGGCACCGTAGGCCCGCTCGTATCCGTGGTCGTAGGCCAGCCCGTCGGACAGCACCACCAACAGCCGTCGCGACGTGCCGCCGCGCGCCTCCAAGATCGCCGAGCCGTGCCGGATGGCCGCGCCCAGCCGGGAGTACGCGCCGGGCTCGAGGCTGTTGAGCCGCCTGATCACCTGGGCGTTGAGCTGGTCGTCGAACCGCTTCACCGGCACCATGCTCACCGCGCGCCGGCCCTGCGAGTAGTAGGCGTACAGCGCGACCCGATCCCCCAAATCATGAAGCGCCACAGCGAGATCGGCGACCGCCGCGCGCTGCTGCTCATGCACGGTGCGCCCGACGGTGCCCGGCTCGGCCGCCGACCCCGACACGTCGAGGAGCAGCAGCACCGACAGGTCGCGGCGGCGCCGCAGGCTGTCCAGGTACACCGCCTCGTCGGGCACCGACCCGGCCCGTACCTCGACCCGGGCCTCCACCGCGGCGTCGATGTCGATGTCGTCGCCCTGCGGCTGCCGGTGCCGCCGGTGCAGACCCATGCCCAGTCGCGCGAGCGGGCGGCGCACCGCGATGGCGTCGTCGACGGCCAGCGTGGCCCGCGCCGTGACGGCCGGCTCGACCTCGCGCACGGTGCACCAGGCGGGCCGGTAACTCCCGCGCGCCACGTCCCATTCCGGATACCGCACCCCGTCGGCGGGATCCTCGTCGTTCCCCTCGTCGGCGGGGGCCGACGCGAGCGAGGCGACGGCGTAGGCACCGCGCTTTCCGGAATCGGTGCGATGCGTGGGGCTGTCCGCGCCCGGCGGCCCGCCGCCGCTGCCGGTCTTGCGCGCCGACGACAGCAGCTTCTTCAGCCACTTGCCGAGGGCGCCGCCCCCGCCGACCGGGCTGGTGAACAGGTCCGGGTCGTCCGAGTCGTCGACCGCCGCGTCGTCGAGCTCCGCGAGGTCGGCGGCCCCGTCGCGCCGCGGGACGTGCGCGGGTGCCGCCTTGTCGTCTGGCTGGTCCGGCCGGGCGGCCCGCCCGCATGCGGCAAGCACCTTCCCCGCCCGGATCACCCCGAATTCCGGCTCCGGGTCGGGCAGCGCCACCTGTGCGGCGGCCAGCGCCAGCGACGCCCGCGGGGAATCGCTGCGGCCGGCGACGCCACGGTCGCCCAGGGACGCCAACACGCGGGGCAGCACCGGCGCGTTGGCGACCAGGGCGCGGTGGCCTTCGACGGTCAGGTAGCGCTGGGCCAGCTTGCGGTGCCGCAGCAACCGGCCCACGACGTCGGGGCGCAGGCTGCCGGCGGCGATCATCGACGCCTGCACCGCTAGGGATTTGAGCGCCCCGGGCGCGCCGGCGTCGACGTAGATCGTCTGGCCGTCGGTCCACGCCGGCTCCCCCGGTGGCAGCCCGGCGACCGCGACGGCCCGGCCCGCGAGCGCGGAGGCGAGCATGCCCAGGGCTTGCCATTGGTCGGCACAGGCGTCATCCCCCATGCTCAACCTCCGACTTGTTGACCAAATATCTGTTCCAACCGTAGAGTCCGGCTGCACGGCAGTCAATGAGTCGGGAGCACATGATGATTGAGTTCACCGTCGGGTGGCGCCGTGTCACCGACGGCCGCTCGCGGCGTCGCGTCATTGACCTCGAATCCGCCCCGACGTAGTGTCCGGCAAAATGGATTTCTGCTATCCCGCGGAAGTGGAACGGTTCCGCACCGAGCTGCGTGACTGGCTGTCGGACAACCTGACCGACGAGCTGGTGAAAGCACGCCGCGCCGGCGGCCGTGACGACGCCGCGTTCGAGATGCTGCGGGCGTGGAACCAGACGATGGCCGACGCGGGATGGGCCGCGGTGTCCTGGCCGCGCGAATACGGTGGCCGCGGCGCGACGGTGCTCGAACAGCTGGTCTACACCGAGGAGACCACCCGGGCGCGAGCTCCCTTGCCGCTCAACGTCATTGGCTTGAACAACATCGCGCCGGCAATCATGCAGTACGGCACCGAGGCGCAGAAGCAGCGGCTGCTGCCGCGCATGATGCGCGCCGACGACATCTGGTGCCAGGGCATGTCGGAACCCGATGCCGGGTCCGATCTCGCGGCGCTGCGCACCCGTGCGGTGCGCGACGGTGACGACTTCGTGGTCACCGGGCAGAAGATCTGGACCTCGCTGGGCCACCGCGCCGACTGGTGCCAGCTTTACGTGCGCACCGATCCGGATGCGCCCAAGCACAAGGGGATCTCGTGCCTGATCGTCGACATGACGCTGCCCGGCATCGAGGCCCGTCCGCTGGTCACGCTGGGCGGCGACGCCGATTTCGCCGAGGTCTTCTTTCACGACGTGCGGGTGCCGGCGGACGCGTTGCTCGGCCCGCTCAATGCGGGCTGGCAGGTGGCCACCACCACGCTGAGCCACGAGCGGGCCGGGGCCGCCCGGTTGTACGCGGAGATGCAGGTGCGGCTGGAAGAGCTGGTGGACGATCTGGCCGCCGCCGACACCGGCGCGCTGGACGACCCGGTCACGCTGCGGCGCCTCGGCGAACTCGCGGTGCGGATCAAATATCTGGAAGTGCTGTGCCAGCGGTCGATTTCGGCCACCCTGCACGGCGGGTCGGAACTGGTGGCGCTGGGGTCGGCCAGCCTGGCCAAAACGGTGTGGGGCGAGATCGGGCAGGACCTGGCCGCGCTGGCCTTCGACGTGCTGGGCTCCCGCGACGACGGGCGGGCGTGGGCGAACTACCGGCTGACGTCGCGCTCGCTGACCATCGCGGGCGGCACCACGCAGATCAACAAGAACATCACCGCCCAACGGGTGTTGGGGTTGCCGCGCAAATGAACCTCGAACTCACCGACGAACAGGTGGCGCTGCGCGACACCACGCGGCGCTTCCTCGCCGAGAAGGCCCCGATCGCACACCACGTGCGCCGGCTGCTCGACGACCCGACCGGGATCGAGCCGGCGGTATGGCGCGGCCTGGCCGACCTGGGCTGCACCGGGCTGCTGGTGCCCGAACAACACGGCGGGGCGGGCATGACGATGGTCGAGGCCGGGATCGTGGCCGAAGAGCTTGGCGCCGCGCTGTATCCGGGTCCGTGGTTGTCGACGGCGGTGGCCGCCCCGCGGGCACTGATCCGACTGTGCGCCGGCGGCGACACCGCCGCCGGGCTGCTGCGCGGCATCGCCGACGGCACCACCCACGTCGCCGTCTGCTTCCTGGACACCCCGCCCATGGCCGCCACCCGAGAGGGCGAGACCACGGTGCTGCACGGGCAGGCCCGCGCCGTGCCCGATGCCGCGGCCGCCGACGTCCTGCTGGCTCTGGCCGAAGATGCCGGGGACACAGCGCTTTTCGCGGTGAACACCGGATCGGCCGGGGTTGCGGTCAGGCCCGAACACCACATCGACCCGACCCACAAACAATCGCGGGTCACCTTCGACGCGGCCCCCGCGCGGCGGCTGGCGACGGCGTCGGCGGACGACGTGGCGGCGGTGGTCGACGACGTGCTGATCGCAGCGTGCGCCGACGCGCTCGGCGCCGCCCGCGCCGTCATGGACCTCGCCGTCGAATATGCCAAGACCCGAACGCAATTCGGTCAGCCGATCGGGTCGTTCCAGGCCGTCCAGCATCTGTGCGTGGACATGTACGAGACCGTCGAGTTGGCCCGCAGCGGGGTGATCCACGCCCTGTGGGTTAGCGACGCGCCCGACGGCGATGAGCGGCATCTGGCCGCGCTGCGGGCGAAGGCGTTCGCCGGGCGACTGGCCGGCGTGGCCGACACCGCTATCCAGGTCTTCGGCGGCATCGGCTACACGTGGGAGCACGACGCCCACCTCTATCTCAAGCGGTTGCTGGGCCATAGCGCGTTTCTCGGCGGACCCGACCGCTACCTCACCGAAGTCGGTGCGCGCCTTGCCAAGAGAGGCAGTCCGTGATGAATGTCGAGTACCTGCTCACCGCCACGCCGTCGGCGCGCAAGTCGCTGGACCTGGACGCCCCGGTCGACCCCGGCGACATCCGCGAGTGCCTGCGCATCGGCCTGCAGGCCGCGAACGGGTCGAACGCGCAGTCGTGGCGCTGGCTGGTGGTCGGCGATCCGGCGCTGCGCGCCCGGATCGCCGAGCTGTATCGCGACGCCTATCTGCGGCGGGTCGGCGGACGGTTGCTCGCCGGCCTGATGCCCGCCGGAACACCCGAGAGCCGCATCATGTCGTCGACCGAGTGGCTGGTCGAGAACCTGGCCAGGGTGCCCATGCTGGTAATCCCTTGCTACGAGCCTTACTTGCCGCGCATCGACGGCGACGAATCCTTCCACCTGGCCACGCTGTACGGCTCGATCTTCCCGCCGGTGTGGAACTTTCAGCTGGCCCTGCACACCCGGGGATACGGGACGTGCATCACCACGCTGCATCTGCATCACGAAGACGAAGTCGCACAGCTGCTCGGCATTCCGCCGACCTACGTCCAGGGCTGTCTGCTGCCGGTGGGCCGGCTGCGGGCCGGGCGCACCTTCCGGCCCGCGCGGCGGCGGCCGATCCAGGAAGTGATCGCCTGCGACCGTTGGGACGGGCCGCCGCTCTAGGATGGGATTTCGGCGGCTTGTGCAGCGCATTCACCGAGTCCGGTCTGATAGCCTCTAACAAAGATTTGGTTCGGCGAAAAGAGGACGAATGCGTATGGTCACGCACCCGCAGTCGTCCGGATCTGCACACCGCTGACCATGGCGAAAGCCGAGTCGCTCCGAGCCGGCAGCACCGCCGATTCCCCGACGCGCCGGGCCGAGATCCTGGCCACCGCCGCGTCCCTGATCGCGTCCTCGGGCCTGCGAACGTCGTTGCAGGAGATCGCCGATGCCGCCGGCATCCTTCCCGGCAGCCTCTATCATCACTTCGAGTCCAAAGAGGCCATCCTCGTCGAGCTGATCCGCCGCTACCAAGACGACCTGGAGCGGATCGGCCGGGCCGCCCAGGCCAGGTTGGACGAACCCGACTCGCGTCCGGTCCCCGAGCAGATCATCGAGCTCGGCTCGGCGATCGCCAACTGCGCCGTCGAGCACCGCGCCGCCCTGCAGATGTCGTTCTACGAGGGGCCGGGCACCGACCCGGAGCTGACCAAGCTGACCCGGCAGCGGCCGGTGGCCATCCAGGAGGCGATGCTGCAGACGCTGCGCGCCGGCCGGTGGAGCGGCTACATCAAACCCGACATCGACCTGCCCACGCTGGCCGACCGCATCTGCCAAACCATGCTGCAGGTCGGTCTCGACGTCATGCGGCACACCGCATCCGCCGACCAGGTCGCCGAACTGCTGTGCCGAATCATCTTGCAGGGCTTGGCAAGCCGGCCGCCCAGCGACGCCGCGCTGGACCGGTCGAAGGCATTCGCCGCCGCCAACGAGGTGATCGAAACCTGGTCCGACGACAGCGACGCCGATCCCGGTGACAAAGCGGCGCTGGTGCGCGCGGTGGCACGCGCCGAATTCGGCCGCCGCGGTTATGAAGTCACCACCATCAGGGACATCGCGGCGGCGGCCGGCCTGGGCACCGGAACGGTGTATCGGGTGATCGGGTCCAAGGACGAGCTGCTGGACTCGATCATGCGCTCCTTCGGCAAGAAGGTGGAGGCGGGATGGGTCAGCGTGCTGCGCTCCGACGCCACACCCACCGAGAAGCTGGACGCGTTGAGCTGGGTCAACGTCAACGCGCTGGACCAGTTCTCCGACGAATTCCGGATCCAGCTCGCCTGGATGCGGCTCTCTCCCCCGACGGCCAACCCGGGCTGGTCCTACGCCACCCGCCTGCGGCAGATGAAATCGCTGCTCTCCGAAGGGCTCCGGACGGGTGAGATCGCCATCGCCGCGCCGTCCACCGCGATGCTGGCGCGCTGCCTGATCGCCCTGCAGTGGATACCGGAGAACATCCTCGCCGAGATCGGCAAACGCCCAGCTCTGCTGCATGTCCGCGACACCGTTTTGCGTGGCGTGGCGGTCCGCGGCGCCGCCGTCGACAACTAGGTCGACACCCCGGTCGATATCTAGGTATTGAAACCAAATAACCGTTCCCCATACAGTTGGGCAATTAGAATCGGGTTGGCGATTAACGAGAAGGGGATTTCCATGACGATTGTCGATCGGCTGCGCTACGACGGCAAGCGCGCGCTGGTGGTCGGTGGTGCGACCGGCATGGGCGCCGCGGCGGCCAAATCCGCTGCCGAGCTGGGCGCCGAGGTCATCGTGCTGGACTACGCCCCGGTGACCTACGACGTCGCCAAGTCCATCCAGGTCGACCTGCGCGATCCCGCGTCCATCGACGCCGCGCTCGAGCAGCTCGACGGCCCGGTGCACGCGGTGTTCTCGGCCGCCGGCATCGCCGAGGGCACCACCGACCTGATGGCGATCAACTTCCTCGGACACCGCTACCTGATCGAGCGGCTGCTGGAACGCAACCAGCTGCCGTCAGGCTCGGCGATCTGCTTCATCTCCTCGGTCGCGGGCATGGGGTGGGAGAACGACCTGGACCTGCTGAACGAGTTCCTGGCCACCCCGGACTTCGCGACGGCGCAGGAATGGGTCAAGGCGCACGAGCCGGAAGGCATCATCCACTACGGCTTCTCCAAGAAGGTCGTCAACGCCTACGTGGCAACCCAGGGCTATCCGCTGCTGAAGAAGGGCATCCGGATCAACGCGATCTGCCCCGGTCCCACCGACACCCCGCTGGCCCAGGCCAACGCCGACCTGTGGCTCACCTTCGCCCAGGACTACCGCGACGAGACCGGGTCCAAGGTGCACACGCCCGAACAGATGGGCGACGTGATGGCGTTCCTCAACAGCGCCGCCGCCTTCGGCATCAACGGGATCACGCTGCTGGTCGACTACGGCCACACCATGGCGTCGCTGACCGGCGCCTACCCGCCGGGCAAGCCGATCATCGACATCATCATGGGCCGCGTGAAGCTCTGACCGGGCCGGCGTAGCGTCGGCTGTCATGGCACGAGTCGTGATCGTCGGCGGCCACGGCAAGGTCGCGTTGCAGCTGTCCGCCATCCTGACGCAGCGCGGCGACGCGGTGACTTCGCTGTTCCGCAATCCCGATCACGCCGACGACGTCGCCGCCACCGGCGCCAAGCCGGTGGTGGCCGACATCGAGCGGCTGGACACCGACGCGCTGGCCGGCCTGCTGGCCGGGCACGACGCCGTGGTCTTCTCGGCGGGGGCCGGCGGCGGCAACCCGGCCCGCACGTATGCCGTCGACCGCGACGCGGCGATCCGGGTGGTCGACGCCGCCGCCCGGTCGGGAGTGAAACGGTTCGTGATGGTGTCCTACTTCGGCGCCGGCCCCGATCATGGTGTGCCCCAAGACGATCCGTTCTTTCCCTACGCGGAGTCCAAGGCCGCGGCCGACGCCCACCTGCGGGCCAGCGACCTGGACTGGACGATCCTGGGGCCGGGCCGGCTCACCCTGGACCCGCCCACCGGCCGCATCGCCGTCGGGCGCGGCAAGGGCGAGGTCTCGCGCGCCGACGTCGCAAGCGTCGCCGCCGCCGCCCTCGCCGACGACTCGACGATCCGGCGCACCATCGACTTCAACAACGGTGACGTGCCGATCGCCGTCGCACTGGCCGGCTGAGCCCGCCCGGCGGCGCGGTAAGCTGCGCTACGCAGCTGGTCTGCTCGCGTCGCAACCGCGCCGTGAGCATCGAGCGAAGCAACGTTAGTAACGCTTCGTAAGAGGGAACCCGGTGAGAATCCGGGACTGTCCCGCAACGGTATGCAGGAACGACCGCCGTCACCAGCACTGGTCGCAAGACTGGGAAGCGACGGCCACTAGGAACTGCCCGGCTCCTCGGCGGCCCTTCGGGACCGCATCGTCGGCCGGGCACGCACCATCCGGTGCGCGCCTGCGAGTCCGGAGACCTGCCAGCTGTGCCGGGCGCGCCGCGTCCGGCGGCTCATCGCCTCGTGGAATGGGCGTTTGGCTGCAGCCGTTGCGGTCGGTACCGGGTACCCACCGCCGACGGGTCGGCTGCACGTCCGCGGGCGGTGACCACCACGCCGATTGAAGGACGAATATCGTGACCCCTCAAGCATTCACCGCAACGGTTGTCGGATCGCCGCGCATCGGCCCGAAGCGCGAACTCAAGCGCGCCACCGAGGGCTACTGGGCCGGCCGCACCGGTCGCGCCGAGCTCGAAAAGGTGGCCGCGACGCTGCGCCGCGACACCTGGGCGGGCCTGGCGGCCGCCGGCCTGGACTCGGTGCCGGTGAACACCTTCTCGTATTACGACCAGATGCTCGACACCGCGGTGATGCTCGACGCGCTGCCGGAGCGGGCCCGGCAGGTGTCCGACGACCTGGATCGCTACTTCGCGGCCGCCCGCGGCAACTCCGACGTCGCACCGCTGGAGATGACCAAGTGGTTCGACACCAACTACCACTACATCGTCCCCGAGATCGCGCCCACCACCAAGTTTGCACTGAACCCCGACAAGGTGCTTTCGGAGCTGAAAGAAGCTTTGGCACAAGGTATTCCAGCCCGGCCTGTGGTCATCGGGCCGATCACCTTCCTGCTGCTCAGCAAGGGCGTCGACGGGGCGGGCGGCCCCATCGAGCGGCTCGAGGAGCTGGTGCCGATCTACGCCGAGCTGCTGTCGCTGCTCGCCGACAACGGGGCGCAGTGGGTGCAGCTCGATGAGCCGGCGCTGGTGACCGACATGTGCGCCGACGCGCCCGCCCTGGCCGAGGCGGTCTACAACAAGCTGGGCTCGGCGGCCAACCGGCCGGCCATCTACGTCGCCACCTACTTCGGTGACCCGGGGGCGTCGCTGGCCGGGCTGGCCCGCACGCCGATCGAGGCGATCGGCGTCGACCTGGTGTACGGCCCCGACACCGCCGTCGCCGCCGTGCCCGAGCTGGCCGGCAAGACCGTGGTGGCCGGCGTGGTCGACGGCCGCAACGTGTGGCGCACCGACCTGGCGGCGGCGCTGGACAAGCTGACCACGCTGCTGGGTTCGGCAGCGCGCGTTGCGGTTTCGACGTCGTGCTCCACGCTGCACGTGCCCTACTCGCTGGAGCCGGAGACCGACCTGGACGACGCGCTGCGCAGCTGGCTGGCGTTCGGGCGGGAGAAGGTCGCCGAGGTGGTGACGCTGGCGCGTGCCCTGCGCGACGGGCGCGAGGCCGTCGCCGACGAGATCGCGGCGTCCAACGCGGCCGTCGCCTCCCGCAAGAGCGACCCCCGCCTGCACAACGACCGCGTCCGGGCCCGCATCGACTCGATCGTCGCGTCGGGTTCGCACCGCGGCGACCCGGCCCAGCGCCGCGCCAGCCAGGACGCGCGGCTGCACCTGCCGCCGCTGCCCACGACGACCATCGGCTCCTACCCGCAGACCTCGGCAATCCGCAAGGCGCGCGCGGCATTACGGTCCGGCGAGATCGACCAGGCCGAGTACGAGAGGCGGATGAAAAAGGAGATCGCCGACGTCATCACGTTGCAGGAGCAGCTCGGCCTCGACGTGTTGGTGCACGGCGAGCCGGAGCGCAACGACATGGTGCAGTACTTCGCCGAGCAGTTGGAGGGCTTCTTCGCCACGCAGAACGGCTGGGTACAGTCCTACGGCAGCCGCTGCGTGCGGCCGCCGATCCTGTACGGCGATGTGGTGCGCACCCACCCGATGACGGTCGAGTGGATCACCTACGCGCAGTCACTGACCGACAAGCCGGTGAAGGGCATGCTGACCGGGCCGGTGACGATCCTGGCGTGGTCGTTCGTCCGCGACGACCAGCCGCTGGCCGACACCGCCAACCAGGTGGCGCTGGCCATCCGCGACGAGACGGTGGACCTGCAGGCGGCGGGCATCGCGGTCATCCAGGTCGACGAGCCGGCGCTGCGCGAGCTGTTGCCGCTGCGCCGGGCCGATCAGGAGGAGTATTTGCGTTGGGCCGTAGGCGCTTTCCGGCTGGCCACCTCCGGGGTCGCCGACTCGACCCAGATCCACACCCATCTGTGCTACTCGGAGTTCGGTGAGGTGATCGGGGCGATCGCCGACCTGGACGCCGACGTGACCTCCCTGGAGGCCGCCCGCTCGCACATGGAGGTGCTCGACGACCTGAACGCGGTCGGCTTCTCCAACAGCGTCGGGCCGGGTGTCTACGACATCCACTCGCCGCGGGTGCCGAGCACCGCCGAGATCGCCGAGTCGTTGCGCGCGGCGCTGCGGGCGGTGCCGGCCGAACGGTTGTGGGTCAACCCCGACTGCGGGCTCAAGACCCGCAACCCCGACGAGGTGAGCGCGTCGCTGAAGAACATGGTCGCCGCGGCCCACGAGGTTCGGGCCGGGGTCTGAGCCGCCGAGCCCGAGCGTCACGCCAGCGTGACGCTCGGGCTTCGGCGTCACTCTGGCGTGACGCTCGGCGCGTCGTCCGACACCACCTGCACGGGGACGTCGTCGTCCCAGGGTTGCCGCACGACCATGTCGGCGACCCGCACGATGCCGCGCTCGAACTCACCGGTGGCCGCGTCGACCAGCCGGTAGGCCTGCGTCTGCTTGTGAATGGGCTGCGCGTCGAGCAGCACCACCCGCACCTCGCCCGGCTCGAAGTGGCAGCGCTCCTGCAGCGCGGCGATCAGCTGCTCGTTGTGCATGTGGCCGTCGCCGAAGTTCCAGCCGATCGCGGTGCTGCAGATCCGCTCGCCGTCGGTGATGACGTAGTCGTCCTCGTTCTGGCCCGCCATCGCCCGGTGCGCCAGCGTGAACAGCGCCCGGCCGTGAGTGTTGAAGCCGCGGAACGCATATCCCATGTAGAGCGGGATCTGCGCCGCCTCCGGGCTGCCGTAGAACCGCTCCAGCTGGGCCTGGGGCATGCTGGCGATGGCGACGATGCCGCGGCTGATCTTCTCGCTGGCCGACGGTTTGATGCACCACAGGGTGGTGTCCCAGTTGCCGGCGTAGTAGCGCATCCCGGGCAGAAACGAGATCTTGCACGGAAACATGTTGCCCAACACCACGATTCCCGCAATGACGACGAACAGGACGGCCACCACCACGGGGTGCCGAAGGTCGCCGAGCCCGATCCCGGTGTGCGCCACGAACAGCGACAGCACCCCGAAGATCATGAACACGTTCCATTCCAGCGGCACGCCCATCGGAATCGAGACCAGGATCCCCAGGTGGAAGCACACCATCACCACCGCGGCCACGGTGACCGGCCAGCCGCCGTGACAGAAGAACAGCGGCAACGGCACCAGCATCTCGATCGCGGTGCTCAGATGCGCGATCCAGCGTGACAGCCGGCCGGGTCGCAGATCGTCGGGGAACTTCTCGAAGAACCGCCGCTTCAGCCAGCGCGGGCGCACCAGCGGGTTGTTGGACATCATCGTGGAGATCACGAACGGAAAGTGTTTGTTGAGTTTGGATGTCGCCGCGCCCATCCAGATCACCAGGAAGACCACCTTGGACCCGACGATCATGTCGGGCGCCCCGAACAGGAACGTCACCGCCATGCTGGCGTAGACCTCGCCGCGGGCGGCCAGGAAGATCACCTTGTCGCGCAGCCCCAGCACCGCCAGCACCAGCAGGATCAGCACGATCTTCCAGGCGGGCAGCAGGCCGATCGTGGTGCCCAGCTCGGGCATGGGCCCGGTGCCGTCGGCGAACAGCGCGGCCAGCGTCAGCAGCAGAAACAGCGCGTACAGCGCGACGTCGACCGGCTTGCGTTTGGTGCCCGCGGTGAACGGGACCCGGTCCGGCCACGGTGGCAGCCGGATGGTGCCGAAGCGCATCCAGTACAGAATCGAGCCCATCGGCGGAAAGAAGCGGTTGTTCAGCGGGCCGAAGCCGCAGCCCAGCCCGATCACCTCGAACAGCATCGTGTAGAGCACGACCTTTTCGAAGACGATCGGCTCCGACCACCACGACGCGACGTGGGTGAAGCCGCCGAGACCCCGGGTGGCCGAGGCGAACAGCCACCCGCCCAGGATGTAGAGCAGGATTTTGACGACGTAGAACAGGTGCAGGGCGACCGGGGTGCCGAACCCCACCTCGGCCCAGTGCTTGGCCATCGGGCGGATCTTGTCGCTACGGGTGCCCTTGCTCCATTCGGCCATGTCGAGCTGCGGCAGCTCGGGCTTCAGAAATCCCATGGTGTCAAAGACTAGAACGCGTTCTAGGAACACGCCCGGCAACCTCGGGCAACGCGGCGACACCCGGCCGCGCGGCGACACCCGGCCGCGGCGTCGAGCGTGGACTAGTTGCGCGATCACCCGGCGTGTCGGCGCAACAAGTCGACGCTGGACCGGTGCGCGCCGGGGCTACCCGGCTTGCTTGGCGGGCGGCCGGTAGAAGATCACCAGCTGGCCGATGGCCCCGGCCAGGCCGAGCAGCAGCGAGATCAGCAGGCCGTTCCAGCCGTCCATCCAGTTCTTGCCGAAGACCAGCCAATCCAGGCTGAGCCGGCCGGCGCCCAGGGTGGCCACCACCACCGCGCTGGCCGCCAGCACCAGGTTGTATTCCCAGCCCTCCTTGACGATGAAGAAGCCGTTGGGGCGGTGCACCGTCCACGCCGCGACCAGCATCAGCGAGACGAAGCCCGCCGCCGGGATCGGGGTGAGCAACCCGGCGGCCAGGCCCAGACCGGCGGCCATTTCCGTGCTTGCCGCCACGGTGGCGTGGAACTTGCCCGGCTTCATGCCGATGCTCTCGAACCACCGGGCGGTGCCCGGGATGCGGCCACCGCCGAAGAACTTGTTGTAGCCATGCGCGGCCAACGTCACGCCCAACACCAGCCGCAGGATCAGTAACCCGACGTCGTAGGGAGTCATACGTGCAAACCTAGATCATCGGCCGCCGGGGAGGACAGGACCGCCGCGCGGCTGAGTCGACCCGCCGGCCCGTGTGGGAACATAGCGGGCGTTCCGGGGTTGCCCGAATCAGCAGCGACACCACGAAGGGGGTGCACCACGGCTCGCACCGCACCAGGTAGCGGCGCCCACCGCAACGCGTCACGCGACCGGGACGCCGCGCCGACCGAGCAGTCCGTGGTGTTGCTGGACGGCACATCGAGCCACCCCCGCGAGCTGCTGGGCAACAAGGGCCACGGCATCGAGGTGATGCGCCGCCACCACCTGCCGGTGCCGCCCGCGTTCTGCCTCACCACCGCGGTGGGCCTGCGGTATCTGGCCGACCCTGCGGCGACGATGGACGCCGTCTGGGACGACGTGCTGGACCGGATGGGCTGGCTGCAGGCGCAGACCTCGCGCACGTTCGGGCGGGGCCCGCACCCGCTGCTGGTCAGCGTGCGCTCCGGGGCCACCCAGTCGATGCCCGGGATGATGGACACCCTGTTGAACCTGGGCATCAACGACTCCGTGGAGCAGGCGCTGGCCGCCGAGCACGGCCCGGCGTTCGCCCGCGACACCCACCGGCGGTTCCGCGAGATGTACCGGCGCATCGTGGGTGTCGAGCGGCCGGTGCCGTCCGACCCGTACACGCAGTTGCGCGCCGGCATCGAGGCGGTGTTCGCGTCGTGGAACTCCCCGCGCGCCCGCGCCTACCGCGCCCATTACGGTTTCGCCGACCGGCACGGCACCGCCGTCGTCGTGCAGGCCATGGTGTTCGGCAATCACGGCCCCAATTCCGGTGCGGGAGCATTCTTTTCGCGCAACCCGATCACCGGGGACGACGAGCCGTTCGGCGAGTGGCTGCCCGGGGGCCAGGGCGACGACGTGGTGTCGGGATCGGTCGACGTGGAACCGATCGCCGCGCTGCGCGACGAGCAGCCGGCCGTCTACGACCAGCTGATGGCCGCCGCCCGGACGCTGGAGCGGTTGGACCGTGACGTCCAGGAGATCGAGTTCACCGTCGAGGACGGCGCCCTGTGGTTGCTGCAGACCCGGGCGGCCGAACGCTCGGCGCAGGCGGCGGTGCGCTTGGCGCTGCAGCTGCGACGCGAGGGGCTGATCGACGACGCCGAGACGCTGCGGCGGGTCACCCCGGCGCACGTGCGGTCGCTGCTGATGCCCGCCCTTCAACCCGAAATACGTTTGGCGGCACCACTTCTGGCCAAGGGCCTACCTGCCTGCCCCGGCGTGGTATCCGGCACGGCCTACGCCGACGTCGACGAGGCGCTGCACGCCGCCGAGCGGGGCGAACCGGTGATCCTGGTGCGCGACCACACCCGGCCCGAAGACGTGTCGGGCATGCTGGCCGCGCGGGGCATCGTCACCGAGGTGGGCGGCGCGGCCAGCCATGCGGCGGTGGTCAGCCGGGAACTGGGCCGGGTGGCCGTGGTGGGTTGCGGCGCCGGGGTGGCCGCGATGCTGGCGGGCCGGCGGATCACCGTGGACGGCGCCGAAGGCGAAGTGCGCGAAGGCGAATTGTCCCTGTCCGCGTGGTCCGAGAACGATACCCCGGAGCTGCGCGAGCTGGCCGAGATCGCGCGGCGGATCAGCCCGCTGCGCGCCCATTCCGGCGGCGACCATCCGCGGCTGGACGACGACTCCGAGAGCGCCGTGCGCGCGGCCCTGGCCGCCGGGCAGACCGACGTGGTCTCGCCCACCCCGCTGCTGGTCATGCTGACCGCGCTGCGCCAGGGCGCGCCGTGACCGAACTGGCTGTGCTGCAAGCGATTCGGCTCAAGGGCCGGGTCAGCCGAGCCGACCTGGCCGCCACCCTGGGCACGGATCCCGACGAAATCGCCGGCACGGTCGAGCGGCTGAGCGCGGCGGGCCTGGTGACCGGGGACGCCACCCTGCGGATCACCCCGGCCGGCAGCGCCCGGCTCACGGCGCTGCTCGCCGAGGAACGCCGGGGCATCGACGCCGCCGCGATGGCCGCCGTCTATGACGACTTTCGGGCGATCAACGCCGATTTCAAGCGCCTGGTGACCGACTGGCAGCTCAAGGACGGCGCGCCCAACCGCCACGACGACGCCGAGTACGACGCCGCCGTGTTGGCCCGCCTGGACGACGCGCACGCGCGGGTGACGCCGGTCATCGAGGCCGCGGCCGCCCAACTGCCGCGGCTGTACCGCTACGCGGCGAAACTGGCCGCGGCCCTGGACAAGGTGCGGGCCGGCGACACGGCGTGGCTGACCAGGCCGCTGATCGACTCCTACCACACGGTGTGGTTCGAACTGCA
Source organism: Mycobacterium timonense (assembly GCF_025821985.1). NCBI lineage: Bacteria > Bacillati > Actinomycetota > Actinomycetes > Mycobacteriales > Mycobacteriaceae > Mycobacterium > Mycobacterium timonense. The sequence continues at coordinate 98,329 of NZ_JACKSY010000018.1, forward strand.
CGAAGAGCTCATCGTCGCCGTCGGCCTGACCAGGCAGCAAGCCGCCAGATCCGGTGACGCGCAATAGTCATAGCGCCGCGTCGAGCAACGCCAGGTAGGCGTCGACGTCGGGAACCGCCGACGCCGCCGCGTGCACGCTGATCGCGATGGTGTCCCCGATGCCGTGCACGCCGTGCGTCAGCCCCATCACCGGCGACAGCGCGGGATAGCCCGCCGTCAGCACCACCCGCGCGCCGCCGAAGCTCAAATCGGCCGGCCCGCGATTGACGCTGGACACCACGGTGTTGCCGGCCACCTGGTCCGGACGCTGGTCGGCGTCGAATTGGTCTACGCCCCAACGCAACAGCGCGGCCGGCACCGCGGCGAATGCACGGTCGGCGGCCCGGGTTGCCGGGTGCCCGAAGCGGCGCCGCCCGGCGGCCAGGCCGGCCGCGATCCGCTCCGCGCGGGCCTGGGCCCCCAGCCTCGGATGCAGGTCCACCACGACGTTGCCGAAGTGGTTGTATGCCTGCGGTGCACCGGGTTTGGCCATCGGAACCTCGGCGCCCAGCGAATCCGCTTGATCGCCAAGCAGATCGGACAGCGCCTGCGCCACCGCGCCCAGCACCGCAACCGTGGCCGTCGGACCGGGCAGCTGCGCGCGGTGCCGCACCAGGGTGCGCAGCGAACGCACACCGGCGGGCCGGGCGTTCGTCGGCAGCAGCGGACGCGGCCTGGCCCCGGGGGCCAGCCGCCCGGCACGGGTGTCGCGCACCAGTTGGCGGTGGGTGCGCGCGGCCACCGCGGCCCGCCAGGGCAACCAGCCCGGCCGCGGGACGGGCACCTCGGGCACCGGGGCGGCCCGGCCGAAAAGCCGGGCGGCCAACGCCGCGGCGCGGGCGCCGTCGGCCAGCGCGTGCGCGACCTGCAGCACCGCGACCGTGCCCGGCCCGCGGACCCCCGGAATGCCGCGGACCGGGCCGAAAACGTGCAGCCGCCAGGCCATCCGGCGAAGGTCGAGTTGGTCGTCGGCGAGCCCGGCGACAGCGGCCAGGCACCCGTCCCAGCTGTGCTCGGCCAGCTCGTGGCTGACCACCTGCTCGGGGGCGACGGCCGCGGGCACCCAGTGCGGGTAGCGCAGCCGGCCGCGGTCGCGCACCCGGATGCTCAGCGCCGGCTCCGCGTCGGCCCGCCGGCGCAGCTGATCGGCGGCAGCCGGGTAATCCGCCGGCTCGCCGTCGAAGGCGTACAGCAGGAACTCGTCGTTGGGGATCTTGGCCGACATCCAGTAGAACTGCGCATCGACGGCCGCCACCCGGTGGCCCGTCATTCAGCCGGGTGAGCCGATGAACCCGAGCACCAGGCCGGCGACCTTGTCGGGCTGTTCGAGCTGCAGGAAGTGCCCGGCATGTTCGACGATGTCGACTTCGCTGCCGGGGGGCAGCACCTTTTCCACCTGGTGAGCGAAAGCCGATGTCATGCAACCGTCGTCGCGGCCATGAAGGTACAAACACGGCAGCACCGGCTCCTCGGTCCACAGTCGGTGCAACGTCGCGTACTGGGCCGGCGGGGCGGTGTTGCGGATGGTGGCGCGGTAGGGGCCCAGCGCCGCCCTCCAGCTCTCCGGCGCCCCGATCGCGGCGTCAACGTGCCGCAGATCCTCCTCGGCGCGGTAGCCCGGCGACCAGCGCCGCCACAGCAGCGGCAGCACCCAGGAAGCGGAACGTTCAGGCAGCCAAGGCAATTGGAAGTAAAGGATGTACCAGCTGCGGAACACCTGGCGGGCCAGATGGGCGGCCAGCCGGCCCCGCTCGGCCGCGCTGCCGCCGCGCCGCCGGAACGCCGCCGAGGGCGGCACCGACATGAGCACCGCCTTGGCGAACGGGCTGTCGGGCATGGCGGCCAGGCCGGTGGCCGCGATCGCCCCCCAGTCGTGGCCGATCACCACGTCGTTCTCGGTACCGCCGGCGGCCGCGCGCACCCGCAGCGCGTCGTCCATCAGCGCACCCACGTGGTAGCTGCCGTCGGACGGGATCGCCGACGGCGCGTATCCGCGCATGAAGGGCGCGACCACCCGCCACCCCGCGTCGGCGAGCCGGGGAGCGAGCTTGCGCCACCCGTACGGCGTGTCGGGGAAGCCGTGCAGACACAACGCGAGCGGGCCGTCGGGCGGCCCCCAGGTGAGCGCCTTGAGGTCCCCCGCAGGGCCGGTCACGTCGATCCAGCCTGGTTCAGCCATCTTCACTCCCTGCTCGGCGCGTCCGCACGGACCAACCTAACCCGTGTGTCGTCGAGACGCACCGACCGCAGTAAGTATGAAGTCAAACCGTCACTGCGTCAGCGGGTTTCGCTACGAGGATGCCGCGGCCCGCTCCAGCTCGGCGATGACGATCTTGCGCATGCCATACATCGCCTGGGTGGCCGCCGCCGCCCTGCTGCGGTCGGGGTCGCCGATCAGTTCGAAGAGCCGGTCGGGGACGATTTGCCAGCTCAGGCCGAAGCGGTCTTTGAGCCAGCCGCATTGGGATTCCTCGCCGCCGTCGCTCAACCGGTCCCAGTAGTAGTCGACCTCGTCCTGGTCCTTGCAGTGCACCGTGAACGACACCGCCTCGCTGAACCGGAAGTGCGGGCCGCCGTTGATCCCGATGAACCGCGAGCCGTCCAGCACGAAGCTGCCCGACAGCACCGTCCCGGGCTCGCCCGGGCCGGCCTCGGTGGTCCGGTTGAACCCCTCGATGTGCGAGTTCGGGAACACCGAGGTGTAGAACGTGGCCGCCTCCTCCAGGTTGTCGTCGAACCACAAGGACGGGGTGATCGATGGCATGTCCGCGGGCCTCCTCGCCGGCTGGTTGGTTGTGCTGGGGTAGACCCCGGCGGCCGTGGAAACTCATCGCGTCGTCGGCCCGCGCAAGAGTGCTTATGCGACCTATGTAACGTCAGGACCCATGAGTACCGTCAGCAGCAGTCCCGAGACGGTGGAGTTTGCCGGCGTCGACGGGATCACCCTGGTCGCCGACGAATGGAATCGGGGCTCCGACGGCGCCGGCCGGCCGAGCATCTTGATGCTGCACGGCGGCGGCCAGAACCGGTTTTCCTGGAAGAACACCGGGCAGACGTTGGCCGACGAGGGGCTGCACGTGGTGGCGCTGGATTCCCGGGGGCACGGCGACAGCGATCGCTCGCCGCAGGCCGACTACCAGATCGAGACGCTGACGGCCGACGTGCTGCGGGTGCTGGACGCGATCGGGCGGCCGGTGACGATCATCGGGGCGAGCATGGGCGGGCTGACCGGCATCCTGGCCGCGCACCGGGCCGGGCCGGCGAAGGTGACCCGCCTGGTGCTGGTGGACGTGGTGCCCCGGTTCGAGAAGGACGGCAGCGCCCGCATCCGCGACTTCATGATCAGCGGCCTGGACGGCTTCGACTCGCTGGAGCAGGCCGCCGACGCCGTCGCCGCCTATCTGCCCTACCGCAGCAAGCCGCGCAGCCCCGAGGGGCTGAAGAAGAACCTGAGGCTGCGCGACGGCCGCTGGTACTGGCACTGGGACCCGGCGTTCATGACGAAGCCCGGCGACGATCCCGAACTGCGCACCGAAAGCTTCGAGCAGGCCGCCAAGAACCTGTCGATCCCGGTCCTGCTGATCCGCGGCAAGCTCTCCGATGTGGTGAGCCCCGAGGGGGTCCGGCACTTTTTGGCCACCGTGCCGCGCGCGGAGTTCGTCGAGCTGTCCAACGCCGGGCACACCGCGGCCGGCGACGACAACGACGCGTTCAGCGACGCCGTGGTGGCGTTCGTCAAGCGCCGCTGAGAAATCCGCGCGGCTAGTTGGCCGGCTTCTCGGCGTGCCCGCCGAATTGCTTACGCATCGCCGAGAGCGTCTTGTTGGCGAAGTCATCGAGATGCCGGGAGGCGAAGCGGGACTGCAGCGCGGTGGTCAGCACCGGCGTGGGGACCCCCTCGTCGATCGCGGCGATGGACGTCCAGCGGCCCTCCCCCGAGTCGGAGACGCGCCCGGAGAACTCCTTGAGCTCCGGTGATTCGTGCAGTGCGATCGCCGTGAGATCCAGCAGCCAGGATCCGATGACGCTGCCGCGCCGCCACACCTCGGCGACCTCGGGGATGTCGAAATCGTATTGGTAGAACTCGGGATTGGACAGCGGCGCGGTTTCGGCGTCGCCTTCCTGCACGTGCTTGCCGATGTCGGCGTTGCGCAACACGTTGAGTCCCTCGGCGAGCGAGGCCATCATCCCGTACTCGATGCCGTTGTGCACCATCTTCACGAAGTGCCCGGCGCCGGACGGCCCGCAATGCAGATACCCCTGCTCCGACCGGGTGACCTCGCCGTCGCGGCCCGGCGTCCGCGGCGCGGCGTCCACCCCGGGTGCGACGGTGGCGAAGATCGGCTCGGCGTGCGCGAACGCCTCCTCGTCGCCGCCGATCATCAGGCAGTAACCGCGTTCCCGACCCCAGACGCCACCGCTGGTGCCGCAGTCCAGCAGCCGAATCCCCTTCTCCGACAGCGTCTTCGAGTGACGAATGTCGTCACGGTAGTAGGAGTTGCCGCCGTCGATGACGATGTCGCCGGGCTCCAGCGTGGTGGCCAGCTCCTCGATCACCCCGGTGGTGATCGTCCCGGCCGGCACCATCACCCACACCACCCGCGGGGCGCTCAGCTTCGCGGCGAGCTCTTGCAGCGAGGAGACCCCGGTCGTCTTCTCCTCCCCCGCCATCGCCTTGACCGCGTCCGGATTGTGGTCGTAGACAACGCATTCGTGTCCGCCCTTGACCACCCGGCGGACGATGTTGGCACCCATCCGGCCCAGGCCGATCATCCCCAGCTGCATCGTGTTTCGAGCCTCCTTATCGTTTCGTGGACGTGCTCTGCGGCAGCCACGGTTGCTGCCAGGCGTGGCGACCGTGCACCAGCGCCTGCGCGGCCTCGGGTCCCCAGGAGCCTTGCTCGTATTGGTGGATGCGGCTCGGCTTGTCCAGCACCGGCTGCACGATCCGCCAGGTCTCTTCGATGGCGTCCTCGCGGGCAAACAGCTGGCGGTCGCCGTTGAACGCGGCGTAGAGCAGCCGTTCGTAGGGCCGCACCGGTTCGCCGAGGTCCACCGCGAACGAGGAGTCCAGGTGGACGTCGTGCCACGAGTCGCCGACCTGAGCGGACAGCTGCAGGCGCATCCCGGGATCGGGGTCGATGCGCAGCACGATCTGGTTGGGCTCGGGCGGGCGGCGGTTGGGCAGGAAGGAGAAGCCGGGCACGTGATGCAGGAACATCCGAACCTCGGTGACCTTGTGCGGCAACGCCTTGCCGGCGCGCAGGAAGATCGGCACCCCGGCCCAGCGCCAGTTGTCGATCTCGGTCCTCAACGCGACGTAGGTCTCGGTGGTGGAATCCTTTGCCACACCGGGGACTTCGGTGTAGCCACGATACTGGCCACGCACGCAGTGCTCCGGGTCCAGCGACGGCATGGCCCGGAACACCTCGGCCTTCTTGTCGTTGAGGTCGTCGGCGCCGGCCCCGACCGGGGGTTCCATGGCGACCAGCGCGAGCACCTGCAGCAGATGGTTTTGCACGACGTCGCGCACCGCCCCCACCGCGTCATAGAACTTGCCGCGGTCCTCGATGCCGAAGTCCTCGGCCATGGTGATGTGGATTTCGGAGATGCTGTCGCGGTCCCACAGCTTGGCCAGGGCGTTGTTGGCGAACCGCAGGTATTGCAGTTCTTCGACCGGCTGTTTGCCCAAAAAGTGGTCTACGCGCAGGATTTGGTCTTCGTCGAGCACCGCGCGCAGCCGGGCGTTGAGGTCGCGCGCCGATTCCAGGTCGTGGCCGAACGGCTTTTCCACCGCCACCCTGGCGCGTTCCAGTAGGTCGGCCTTGGCCAGGTTCTCCACGATCGGCGCGAACAACGACGGCGGCATCTCCAGGTAGTACAGCGGACGCGAATCGTCACCGATCTTCTCGGCGAGCTCGCTGTAGAGCCCGGCGTCGGTGACGTCGCCCGACAGGTAGGAAAGCCGGCCCGCCAAGCGGTCGAACACCGCGTCGTCGAACGTCTCACCGGTGGCCTTGATCGCCTCCCGGGCGCGGTCCAGCAGCTGGTCGAGGGTGATGTCGTCGCTGGCCACGCCGATGATCGGGTGCTCGAGCTCCTCGCGGCGCTCCAGCCGGTAGAGCGCGCGGAACGTCATCTTGCGCGCCAAGTCCCCGGTGATTCCGAAGATCACCAGCAGGTCGGATGGATGGCTGTCATCGTCGGCCAAGACCGCTCCTCCCGAAAGTCACCCGATCGGCTCCCTTGAGACTCACTACCCGCGGCCGGCGGACTCAACACTAGACACAGCCCGGCAGGGGCGCCAGCCCGACCGCGGCGCCGCCTGACAGGATGACCGGCATGGGTGACGTGCTGCATGTCACGGTCTACATCCTGGCCGGGCTGGCCGCCGTCGAGGCCGGCGCGCTGGCCGTGCTGTGGCGGCGGCTGGTGCGCAGCCGCGCCGAACTCGACGAGCTGCGTCAGCGCACCGACGCCCGCAACTGGCTGCTCGCGGGCGGGCGGGAAGCGGTCAAGACGGTATGGAACACCGCCAATCTCGTGCGCAAGGAGGGTTTCGGCGCGGCGGTGCGCAGCTCGATCGAGGAGCTCGCGGACTGGGCCGAGGTGGAGCGGCCCGACCTGGCCCGGGTGACCCCGGACGGCCCGGTGGTGATCCTGTTCACCGACATCGAGGAATCCACCGCGCTCAACGAGCGGATCGGCGACCGGGCCTGGGTCAAGCTGATCAGCTCGCACGACAAGCTGGTCTCGGATCTGGTGCGGCGCCAATCCGGTCACGTGGTGAAGAGCCAGGGCGACGGATTCATGGTCGCCTTCGCCCGCCCCGAGCAGGCGGTGCGGTGCGGCATCGAGTTGCAACGCGCGTTGCGCCGGAACGCAAACCGCAAGCGGCACGAGGAGATTCGGGTCCGGATCGGGATCCACATGGGCCGCTCGGTGCGCCGCGGCGACGACCTGTTCGGCCGCAACGTCGCGATGGCGGCGCGGGTCGCCGCCCAGGCCGCCGGCGGGGAGATCCTGGTGAGTCAGCCGGTGCGAGACGCGCTTTCGCGCTCCGACGGGATCCGGTTCGATGACGGACGCGAGGTCGAGCTCAAGGGATTCTCGGGCACCTACCGGTTGTTCGCCGTGCTGGCCTCGCCCGATCCCGACTGAAGCGCATCGTATTCGGCCAGCCGCTGATGCAAACGATCCCGGACCTCGTCGGCGGTGTAGGCCCGGCGTTTGCGTTGGTCGCGGACCACCAGCACGCCGCCGGCGACGACGCCGGCCGCACCGGCCAGCCCGAGCCACTTCCACATGCTGCGCATGCCACCAGGCTAGGCGTAGTTGTGATTGACTGGATCCCCGCCTGGCCTTACCCGCAAGAAGCGGGGCGGGGCGGCGGCGACGTCGGCGAAAATTGCAGCGGGAGACGGGCTTACACGATGCTCACCTTGAACCAAGCGCTCGAGGAGACCCGGACCGGTGACCTGTGGCTGTTTCGCGGCGGTTCGGGTCCCGACCGCGCCATCCAGACGTTGACCAACAGCCCCGTCAATCACGTCGGCATGACGGTGGCCATCGATGACCTGCCGCCGCTGATCTGGCACGCCGAGCTGGGTGACAAGCTCGTCGACCTGTGGATCGGGACGAATCATCGTGGCGTGCAACTCAACGATCTGCACCAGTCGGTGTTGCAGTGGACGCAGCGCTACCGCCAACGGTGCTGGCTGCGCCAGCTGACGCCGCCGGCCACCCGCGAGCAGGAGAACAGGCTGCTGCGCGTGATCGCCCGGATGGACGGCACCGCGTTTCCCACCACCATGCGCCTCACCGGCCGGTGGCTGCGCGGCCGACTGCCCACCGCCTACGACTGGGCACGCGGAATCCCCGTGGTGGACAAGAAGATTCGGGAGACAACGCGCCGACGAAAGGAACGTCAACGGCTCGGTCTGGAAGCGGCCTACTGCGCGGAAACCGTGGCGATCACCTACGAGGAAATGGGTTTGCTCACCACCGAGAAATACTCGAACTGGTTCGACCCGGGCTCGTTCTGGAGCGGCGACAAGCTTCCGCTCACGCCGGGCTATGCGCTGGGCGACGAGATCGAGATCGCGGTCGATCGGTGAGGGGTTAGTCGACCGTCATCTCGCCCATCCGCGACCACCCGGTGGCCTCGACGGTCTGGCTGATGATCTTGGGCGTGGACTTCAGCGCCTGTGGGAGCTCTTGCATCGCCCGCTTGAAGTGGTCGCTGTTGACGTGAGCGCTGCCGGCGTCACCGTCGCGGAACGCCTCCACCAGCACGTACTCGGCCGGGTCGTCCAGGCTGCGCGACCACTCGAACCACAGGTTGCCCTCCTCGGCCCGGGTTGCCGCGGTGAACGCGGCGACGAGGTCCGGCCAGCGGTCGGCCCACTCGGGTTTGGTCTCGAACTTGACGACGATGAAGATCATTGCGGCCCCGCCTCGGTTCGCTGCTGGGATGACTTGGGATGGCGCTTGGGATGACTTGGGATGACGCCCGCCCCTGCCGGCGGGCAGCGCCAGCCTATCGGGGCCGGGTCGCCACCGCGGCCCGGCCCCGGCCGCGATGGCAGGTCGCTTTTTTGGGCGAAATAATCACAGCAAAGTGGGCTCATCCGTCACAGGCGACACATCAGCCCGCTTTTGCCGCGCGCCACCCGGTCGCACACGTAGTGGCCCAGCTCACATGGGCACGGATATCCGCGCTATTTCACTTTGCGGAACGAGAATGGTCGCGAACCGGGGCGCCGAAAACCGGGTGACAATCACCAGCACGGCCGCGTTTTATTCGTTATGGATTCGCAATTACCGCGTCGCCGGGAAAGGTAATTCAGGGGCCCGGCGGGGGCGGCGGCACGGGCGCCGGCGCATCGATCAGAACGGCCGGCGCTTCCGGCGGCGCAGGCGGCGCGTCGGGCGGCGGAGCCGGTGCGTCCGGCGGGGGTGGCGGTGCGTCCGGCGGCGGCGGCGGCCCGAACATCGCCGGCGGCGGCGCGCCGCCGTCCTCGGGGGGCATCGGCAGGAACATGTGGTGGGTGAATCCGGCCTGGTAGGCACCGGCGCCGCCGACGTGGACGCCGCCGTGCTCGCCGCTGGACACCGCCGTTCCGTCCGGCAGCGTCACCGCGGTGTGGCCGCCGTTCCAGCCGATCACCAAGGCGTTGGGGGCGGTGCCGTATTGGAAGCCCCGGGCCAACAACGCGGCTTCCTCGTTTCCGGTATTGAACCGGTCCCCGAACACTGGCCTGTCAGTTGCTGCATTCGCAATCCACGAAGCAAGTCCCGAACAATCGGTCCCAGCCGGAGAATCTCCACCCGAAATATAAGGCGTGCCGGAGACCTGATTGATCAACGACATCAATGTTGCAATAACGACCATGGCCAGGGAGGCTAGCAATAAGGTTTATTGCGATCCAAAATTTGTGGCCCAGGTCATTCGCTAAACGGACAATGACGTGCGCCGCAGACTGAGCCAATATATTACACACGGGTATATTTGCCGCAGCAAAATGCTTACGCCTTCGGCGACCCGGCCTTACGCGTCGTCTCGCTCGCTTTCCGCGATCTCGCGGTCGACCTCGGCTTGCTCCCGGTTGGCGCGCGCCCGCGTCCGCTTGACCCGTTCGTCGATGCGGCGCAGTCGCGCCCGTTCCCGCTCGGCGGCCGTGCCCTCGCGTTCGTCGGCGAGCTGCTCGCGCTCGTCGGCGATCTGCTCGCGCTGATCGGCGACCCGGCCTCGTCGACCCGCCAGCCATTCACGTCGTCTGACGTCGGCCTCCCGCCGGGCCAGGGCCTTCTCGCGCTGATCGAGCGCGTCGGACCGACGCTCGGATTCCTCGGGAGGCTCGGCCCAGTGTTCTGCGGCCACAATTCACCCTAACCCTGCGGCGGCCGACCGTTCGACGCGCCGAGCGCCGCCGGCACCGGGTCCGGGTGCTCAGAGCGGGGTCCACACTCCGTTGTTCCAGATTCCCCAGTTACCGGCGCCGGTCGGGTTCCACATCATTTGCGCCCCGGGCGCCCAGGCCGGTTGCGGTGGCGGGGGCGGTGCCCACGCCGGCGGCGGTCCCCAGGGCCCCCAGCCCGCCGGGCCGGTGGGGCCACCGGGGTGTTGCCAGTCGTGGCATTGATGCCAGTCCCAGTCCAAGACGTTGCCCCAGGACGGGTTCCACGGATCGCCCGGACACCAATGCCCGGTGGGTGCGGGGGCCGGGGCCGCCGCGGCGACGGGGCCGCCGGCGAGACCGACGACGGACATCGCCAACGCGCCGCCCGCCACCACACTCGCCGCCCAACCCGCCGTGCGCTTTTCCGTCGTCATGCCCTAAGACTTTCCCGTGGCGAGGTTCGGGGCAAGTGGCAATTCGGAGTTGTCGCGGGTTCTAGGGCTCATATCCCGAACTTGGCCCGCGCCTCCGGCGTCACCGGGGTGAACAGGTTGACCAGGTTTCCGTCCGGATCCCGGAACAACAACGCGCGGTTGCCCCACGGCATGGTCGTCGGCTCCGTCACGACCTCGGTGAGCTGCTCGCGGAGCCGCTCGTATTCGGCGTCGACGTCATCGACGATGAACTCCACAATCGCGCTGCGGTTGGCCGCGGGTTCGGCGGATCCGGCACCGAACAGGGGTACCGTCTGGTCGCTGCCGATGGCCAGCGTGGCCGCCGGTGTCGGAATCTCGGCGAACAGCTCGTTTGCCCACACGGCCGAGACTCGGGTGACGATCTCGTAGAAACCGACGAGGCGCTGCACGTCGGCGGTGATGATGCGGGTCGATACGAACTTCATGCGGGCGCTCCTCGAAGGGGTGGATGTGGTGTCGCCCAAGCAGATTAGGCGCTGCCTCTGACAACCGAGCGGCCGTTTTGTCGGGCCGGCAGGCGCGAGATTCACCGTGCCGTCGGGGGTATGGCGCGCTCGACCAGGGCGGCCGCGATCCCGGCAGCCGTCGGGAAGGCGTCGCTGCCCAAGGCCCTGGTCCGAACCGAGGCGCCATCGAGTAACAGCGCCAGCTGCTCACCGAGCAGTTCCGGATCGGCGGCGCCGGCCTCCCGGGCAGTCTCGCTCAGGCGGGCGGCGACGGAGGTCTTGTACTCGCGGGCCCGCACGCGCGCGGGATGCTGCGGATCGGAGATCTCCACGGCGGCGGCGATGAACGGAGCCATCTGACGTGAAGCCTCCGCTTCGCCGGGCGCATCCGAATGTTGCTGCGCGTTCTAGCTTTTCGGCGTCAGGACGACTACGGGGATCGGGCGCGACGTCCGCTTCTGATATTCGGCGTAGCGGTTCTGATTGTTCTTGTTCACGATCTCCCAGAGCCGGGCATAGTCAGCGTCGCCGGGCGGCACGATCCGCGCGGTGACGGCGAAACGCTTTGGGCCCACGTTGATTTCGGCTTCCGGCTTGGCTTTGAGGTTGTGATACCAGCCGGGGGCCTCGGGCGCGCCGCCCTTGGACGCGACCACCAGATAGTTCTCGCCGTCGCGGGCGTAGGTCAGCGACGTGGTGCGCGGTTTGCCGGTCTTTGCGCCGACGGTGTGCAGCAGCAGGCTCGGTATCCACAGCGTGCGGTGACCGATCCAGCCGTTGGTCTTGCGGTAGACCGTGTCGTGCACCCGCAGCACCTGTGGGAGCAGTTTTTCCTCTACGAAACTCATAACTGTCAGTCTCGTCAGTGGCGTCGCACTTCTCCAGCGTTCCAACAACGGTGTTCTGAAGTGAGTCGGACGCCTACCGACGAGGGCGTCGACGCAACGTCAGAGCTCGTCGACGATCGCGATACCCACGTCCCAGCCCGCCGCTTTTAAATTCTTGTCCCTGGTCCATAGCCGTGCACCGTCGACCAGAGCAACCGACCCAAGAAGATGGACGTCGATCGCACTCAGTCCGCGGCCCCACAAGCGGTGGCATTCGACGAGATGAAGGACCTCCGCATGCGTCAGCAACGGGAACGCCCGAAGATTGGACAGCAGGCGCAATAGATCGGCGCGCCGCCTGATCGCACCCAATGCCAACTCCTCGATCACCATTTGGTGGCAACCGATTGCGTCGTTGGTCAGGAACTCTATGAGTCGCTTGTCGGCGACGTGCAGATGATCGATCCATACCGACGTGTCAACGAGAATCATCGGCGGGTGTCCTCCGGCGAGGGCCGACCGATGCCTTCCGATCCGTGCCGCCGAGCGCCGCCAGCCGACGGGCGCTCTCTACCCGAACGAGTGTCTGCAGTCCCTGACGGAGGAGCGCCACGCTCTCTGTCACCCCGGTCAGTTCGGCCGCCTCTGCCAATAAGGCGTCGTCAATCGTCACCGTCGTCCTCATTTAGACACCTCCATGAGCATCATTGATGCATCCAATGATGCCACACTTAAGCGGCATAGCGGGGAACGTCCCGGGGCGTGGTGTAAATAGTGGCGGCGTGTCGGTGCTGATGTAGAGGGCCATCGCGTGAGTCTCTGTGGTGAAACGACCAAGGATCACTACCGAGAGGAACATCGCGATGGCC